>CAYIZT010000091.1:0-2510 GCA_964368095.1 uncultured Methanosarcinales archaeon | reverse complement strand
CCTCCTTCAGCTACAGTCGCGATGGTAAGAGAAAATGTCGCCGTCGTATTTATGGCAATATTGCAACTAGGTATATCTTGGACCGTAATGATTATATTGTGAACGCCGACTGCCGTAGCCAACGGCATGAAACTGATGTAACCACTTCCATTTATATCAAAAAGGGTAGTGTTATCAAAGTATGATCTGCTGGTATTTGCACCAAAAAAAGTAGCGGCAACCTGTAAGGTGAAGGCAGTGCCTACCGTTGCGGCTTGATTAGCAATAGCTGTGATTGTAGGTGGTTTAGCGATACATAAAGAAGCAGTCCCCGTGGTGGCGACGGAAACAGCTCCGGTCGCTTTTTCTCCGATGTTCATAAAAACCACGGAAAAGCCGATTATGTTTACTAGTAAGAGAAGTATAGCTAATAATAACATCATCCTCTTTTTAAGTACCATTATACTCCTATATAGAATTCGATAACCTATAAATACTTATCTTTTTGAATGAAGTTTGATAACTTGCTTCAAATTCTTAGGTGTTCTTTAATTTATTCTTTCATCAATATCTTTTGCCACGTCTCGAAGCTCAGAAAAAAGTGATTCGGTATCCCGCTTGACATCTTCGATCAGGCGCAGCAAGCTTTGTTCCCGTAAGATGTATCCTTCCTTTTCTCTCACTACTATGCCGGAATCCATCAATCGGATAAGATGGTGCACGACGGTGCCGCGGCTTAAGTTTAGGCGCTCTGCAATTTCATCAGAAGAAAGGGGATTATCGGCTTTTTTTACCAGCGTGATAAATATCCTAAAACAGCTTTTATCTTTATCCCGAAGGCCGAACAAACCTAAAGAATTGCCTAGCCATTGAAGATCCATATTTACATTGCCTTCCGGTCCGCGGCGGATCCTCATCACGGTCACTTTTCGTATCATGGTTCCCAGATAGTCAGGTAATTTTTAAAACTTTGCTCCGAAAAGTTTAAATATAAGGGTCAAGTTGAATCAACTATGTCGAGCTGAGCTCAACGGAAATGACTGGGAATAATCAACTAAGGATTAAAATGAAGGAAAACAACTCTTACAAAAAAGACGAAAAAGAAGAAAAAGCCGAAAAAGGGCATCTGCCTGAAGCAGAGACGCTGATAAAAGAACCAAGCGTAGAAGAATTGACTGATCTACTTAAAAGAACCCAGGCTAATTTTGAAAATTACCGCAAGCAAACCCAAACCTATATAGAAGACACCAAAAAAATGGCAGCCCGTGATATCGTACTGCAAGTTTTACCGATTCTTGATAATTTTGAATTGGCATTGAAATCAGTCTCTCCGGATCAAGCCGATACCGAATTCGTCCGTGGCGTCACCTTGATACACTCTCAGATCTTACAATTATTGCAGCACAATAATGTTGTTCCTCTTGAAACGGCGGGGAAAGATTTTGACCCTTACTGTCATGAAGCCCTGATGAAAGTTCCGTCAGGATTGCCGGCAAACAAGATTATCGAGGAATTTCAGAAAGGATTTACCATGCACGGTAAAGTCTTGCGCCATGCTAAAGTGAAGGTAAGCTCTGGGCAGAATACAAATTCTACTCAAAAAGACAGCAAACAAAAAAATGAAAGTAAGATCGAAAATAAAATTTAAAACAAAGTTGAAAACAAATATAAAAATACCATAGGAGGTCAATAAAAATGACAAACACAAAAAACACAAACAATTCAGGCCCAACCATAGGAATAGATTTAGGTACTACTTTTTCTGCCGTAGCAGTATTGGAAGGCGGAAAGCCGACTATCATCCCCAACTCTGAAGGGACACGCACTACACCCAGCGTCGTGCACGTCAAAGAAGATGAGGTCATAGTCGGGCAAGTGGCAAGGAACCAGGCAATCATAGATCCTTTCCATACCATCAGGTCGATCAAGAGGAAGATGGGAACTGATGAAAAAGTCGAAATCGATGAAAAAGATTATACTCCCGAACAGATATCTGCCATGATCCTGCAGAAACTTAAACGGGATGCAGAAGCATATCTTGGCCAAACTGTAAATAACGCAGTAATTACCGTCCCTGCTTACTTTAATGACTCGCAAAGGCAGGCCACTAAAAATGCCGGCGAGATCGCAGGATTGAATGTGCTGCGTATCATCAACGAGCCTACTGCTGCAGCTCTGGCATACGGATTGGATAAGCAGGAAAAAGAACACACTATCCTGGTCTTTGATTTCGGAGGCGGAACATTTGACGTCTCAATATTGGAATTAGGAGACGGTGTCTTTGAAGTTAAATCCACTTCAGGAGATAATTTCCTTGGCGGAGATGACGTGGATCAGATAGTCATAGATCATCTGGCCAAGAATTTCAAAAGCTCTACCGGTATCGACTTGCGCAATGATGCTACTGCCGTGCAAAGATTGAAAGAAGCGGCTGAAAAAGCAAAAATAGAATTGTCAAGCAAAATGAAAGTAGAGCTCAGCATCCCTTTCATCACTGCAGACCAGCATGGGCCCCCGCATATCAAGGAATC
>CAYIZT010000090.1:0-2526 GCA_964368095.1 uncultured Methanosarcinales archaeon | reverse complement strand
CGAGAGTTGTTCTTAAAAGAGAATTTTCTTTAAAGTAATCAAATGCAATCAAAGATAAAAAAATAAAAAGTGGCCCTGCTGGGAGTTTCATCCTACATATCTAATGCAGGTATTTGAACCCAGGACCTCAGGCTTTCCAAGCAAAATTAATGGTGTATCTATGAGTTGAACCATTAACGGTCATATAAGACCTGCGCTCTACCAGGCTAAGCTACAGGGCCAAGAGGGTTGGAAGTAACGTTATTTAAAAGATTTATTGTAATTAAACAAAGAGAGGTGATTTTTAAACTATTTTTAAATTATTTTTAAATCAGGGGCATTTCCCCGATTCTCTATTTTCAAGTTACTACAAACTTATATAAAGCAAAAAATAAGCTTTCTTGAGGCTTTATATGAACTTTAATCAAGTTAAGAAATTAATGGATCGCAAGAAGACTTCCCGTACCGGGGAGAATGGTCATGCTCTCATAATCGGCGGTTCTGAAGAGGACGTAGGTGCAGTAATACTGGCCGGCCTGGCAGCGTTACGGGCAGGCTGTGATACGGCTACGATCGCTGCGCCAGAGAAGGTAGCCTGGGCCGTTCATCAATATACTCCTGATCTTAAGACCTACAAAGTGAAGGGAGCGAGTTTCAATATAAAAAATGCCAAGGAAATGGTAAAATATGCCGATAAGTTTGATGCGGTCCTGATAGGCAACGGCGTCACTAAAAAAGCAGATAAATTCTGCCAATATTTTGTGCATAAGTCTCAGAAACTGAAAGTCATCGACTCAGATGCCTTAAGATCTCTTTCTTTTAAGGATTTCAACAACAGCATCATCACTCCTAACGAAACAGAACTGGAATTGATGCTGGTAAACAGCAATAAGGAATTTTTGCTGCCGAAATTGAGAGAATCTAACGCGAAGGAGAAGGCAGAGATATTGCAGGGAAATCTGCGCTACTTTTTACAGAACAACAATGTGCTTATGGTGAAAGGTCCTACTGATCTGATCATCTCTTCAAATAAAATAAGTTTTAACCGTACCGGAAATCAAGGTATGACCAAGGGCGGCACAGGAGATATCCTTGCCGGGCTGATGACGGGATTTTTAGCAAAATCTAAAGATCTGTTCAAGAGCGCAGTTGCCGCTTCTTTTATCAACGGTTTTATCGGTGATATGTTATTAAAGAAAAAGAAAGGATATACCTTCCTTGCTTCTGATGTCTTGGAAGATCTAGCCAAGATTCAGAAAGTTGAAAGACAAAAAAAGAAATGATTCAAACAAAAGAAATGATTCTAATATAATGAGGTGAAGATATGATGGGATGTTGTGAAGGAGTGTGTACGAAATGCCATGGCGTCAAGAAACTAGTTCTTGGTCTTTTGGTATTAGTGTGGGCTTTACTGCTGCCAGCATTAGATTGGAGGCTTGTTTTAGGCGGATTATTAGTCCTGGCCGGAGTCTTAAAGATGGTTAAGCCAATGTGCGGGCATTGCGAAATGTCAGAAAAGAAGAAGAAATAAGTTAATTTCTTTATTTATTTTTATTTATTTCATTTTTCTCTCTTTCTGATTATCTTCTTATAATCTTCTTATCATCTCGTGAATAGGCTCTGTCCTGAATCTCGCTACGCTCGGGTTAGCATCGACTCACTTTTAGTATTGATAATTTTAATGCGGTTACCCTCCCGTAGGGAGCGTCCCCTTGCCGCAATCACTTCATTTTCTGATTATATCGCTCGAATCAACACGCTAACCACATTCAGGACAGAGCCTAGTGAATATAAAAGTTTAAATATAAAAAGTGATAATAGAGCTCTATGTACGACAATTTGATGTATGAATTTTATCAGTACCCCGCTACTTTTCTCGCCATGTTAGTCTTGCTTTCCGCGTGGGAAATGGTATGGAAAGGATTCGGTCTATGGCATTCTGCCCAAAACAAGCAGAAAGGCTGGTATATCGCCATGCTCTTACTGAATACTGCCGGATTATTGCCGATCATCTATCTTCTCTGGTTTAAGCCTAAGCAGAAAAGGGAAATGCCTTTGAAGCAAGCAACGAAGTCAGTAAGGAAGAAGAAGTAAGAAATAATCGATGGAATAAAATAATTAATCGGATTCTTAGAATAATTTAAGATTATTTTTTATCAACTAAAGAATATAAATAGTTATAAACTAACCAAATTTTTCAAAGAACATGAGTTTAGACTATCTCACATTAGATCTCCGGTATGACATCAACAGCGATCAATTTAAGGTTGGTGGAAATGTAAATAGAAACGGAATAACAGAATTAGTTGAAACTTTTTTAAGAGGGCAAATGGGTGCTGGTAAAGATGACAGCAAACCAAATGAAAAGGATGTTTATCATATCCAGTTAAGATGGTATCCTGAAAACGATAGGATAGAAGTAAGTTGTGATACTGGAAACAAAGGATTAAGAGATGGTATCCTTATGTTATATTTGAGGGAAAATTTAGATTAATAATTTCTTATTTTAGTTGATAAAACATTAGTTATTTACTTTAAACTGAATCT
>CAYIZT010000089.1:0-2553 GCA_964368095.1 uncultured Methanosarcinales archaeon | reverse complement strand
AATAATTTCTTATTTTAGTTGATAAAACATTAGTTATTTACTTTAAACTGAATCTTATTATTATTATTATTATTATTATTATTATTATTATTAGTTTCAATTTTTGATTTACTGCTAATTCTTTGAGGGACTGCCTTTGCATAATGGGATTATACGGTTTCATTACATTACGACCAAAATTTCCCAAATTAAATAAAGAAAGGAGGGGCTTAAGTTTTAAAAAAATTACCGTAAGTGTTGTGCTATATCTTCTACCACTTTATCAGAATCAAAATTTGCTTTATCATAGAAACCATTTGCTCCGTAACGAAGAGCATTTCTAGGAACATCTGAACTTCCACCACTTACTATATATAATGGAACATTATTTCCTGATTGTCTAATTGTTTGGAGAGCTTTTAATCCAGCACCTTTTTCTTCCATGTCATTATCACTAATAACTAAAGAATAATCTCCTTGTAAAACACGCCTTACTAAATCACTTCCAGTTTCAACTGTATCAACATGCACATCTGGAAAAGAACCTTTTACTACATCAACATACATCCCTCTCCAACTTGGATGATCATCAGCAACAATAACATTCTTTACCATTTTATCTTGAATAAACAGGACTTATTTATAAAGTTTTAGCCATTGATAAGTAACAACATGAGAATAATCGATAAAGATCGTAACTTAAGCCCCTCTAACTATACTCTCGCCTTGCTCATCATTAATCTACTATTTAATTTGGGAAACTACGGCAGTCCCTGAAGTAACGGCAAATCAAAAACTTGCTTCACTTCGTTACGCATCCTCCCCACTCCGTTCCCTTCGGTCACTCGTAGGTCGGCGAAACTAACAGTTATTATTATCTTGTCTCTTCTATCTCTACTTTTCCTTTCTTAGAACGTACCGCATATTCTTTCTGTTCGCTGAAATGGCACATCCTGGTGACCCATTCCGGCAGAAGTATCCTTTCTCCACGGAAAAGCAGGCGGGTGATCACTTCCTGCGTAACATCGCCGGAATTTTCTAAAGTGAGCTCCTTCATGACTTTATCGCTTGCATCCTTTTTTACTGCATTGAAGTTATCTTCTGTTTTTTGATGTAAGAAGCGCGCGATATGGTCGGGGAGATCTATGCCGGTAACTTCCATCAAGCCTTGTAAGCCGGGAGAAATGTTAGCTTCAATAACCAAAGGACCGGTCGGGCCTTCAAGTATATCTACCCCGCAAATATCTGCTTTTAATGCTTTTGCAGTCGCTATCGCAAGATTGATTATGTCTCGGCTGAGTTGTACTTTAACCCCGGTTCCACCGGCGTGGATATTTGCTCTCTTTTCTTCAGTCTGAGCTTTCCTTTTCATAGCTGCTACTACTTTTTCTCCGACTACTAAAGCACGTATGTCCGTCCCGCTGGTGTCTATGTATTCCTGTATTATGAAGGGCTGGTTAAGCGCTCCTAATGCATCTAAAAGAGAAGAAGCAGAACTGATGGAGTCGGCAAACATGACTCCTTTCCCCTGCGTCCCTTCCGGGAATTTCATCACTATCGGATAATTTACTCTTTTCAGCAATTCTTTTGCAGATTCTATGGTCGAAGAAAGATAAGTCCGTGGCATAGGAATGTTTTGTTGCTGCAGGATCAGATGAGTTAGAAGCTTGTTATGGACGGTAGTGAATGTGCTGCTGGGAAGAGGCATGTAGCTTACTTTCCCTTCCAGCATGGAAGCGATAGAGCAAAGAAGATTGGCATAGCGGAAAGAGCCTTTTACATAGACGCAATCATAATTTTCCAACTGCTTTCCTTCGTAAAATATGCCGCTTTCTTTTCCCAGGCGGATCTCGATCTTTTTTAATTCTAATACCTCTGCGTGATCAAAATATTTCTTCATCGCTTCACCGGTCATGAGCGAGCTTTTGCTTCCTAAAGAGATAAGAGCTGCTTTCATTTTGTTTCTACTTTCTTCAGGGGATCGATCAGAAAATTGCCTTTCTTAAGCACATTTTGGCCTAATAATATCTTATAGGTCATGTGGCTTCTGTCGGCAAGCGTGAATTCTTCTTCTATGTCGGTACCTTTCAAAGTGATCGTAACTTTGAGATTAGGTCTTTTTTTGATTCCAGAAGCTGATTTTACTATTTTAGAACTTATTACCGGACCTAATTGCAATTCTCCTGCGAGAGTGTAATCTATGGAAGAAGATGTAGCCCCGGTATCTACTCTAGCTAAAACTACCGCTTCACGCTCTTTGCTTCCATGAACAGTGACTTGTTCGATCAAACCTAAAATTACTTTGTCTTTCATGGTAAGAGTATCCGGCGATGTTTTATAAGATTTTTGTTAAAAATCATGATTAGCTCTTAGAAATCTATATCACCATTTCAAAAATTTTTTTGGGAGATTTCGGAAATGTAGAAAACATTTCCGTTATCTTTTTAAATCAGACCCTGTTACGTTTCGTATATGCCCCGGTGGTGTAGAGACTTTAAAACAGTCGCACTATCCGGACTATCATACTGCCCTTTCGAGGCGGTGACCCGGGTTCGAATCCCGGCCGGGGCACTT
>CAYIZT010000088.1:0-2904 GCA_964368095.1 uncultured Methanosarcinales archaeon | reverse complement strand
GTTAATTTTGTTTGAACCATAGGCAAAGATGCTCTTTTTGCAAGCAATGAAACCATGTACGTTTTACCTACACCGGATGGACCAATAAGCAATAGATTATCTTTGTGTAACTCCTCATTTTGTGTTCTTACCTTAGTCATATAATTAGAGAAAGCAACTGCAATAATCATTTTTGCATCTTCTTGACCTACAACATACTGATCAAGATAAGCTACGATTGACTTAGGCTCTTCCCAATTGATTTCGCCATTCGCCAAAGTTTCCAATGATTTTGCCGGTTCTGGCTCTTTTCTGGCTTCAATTTGGGAAGTTTCTTCCAAAACTTTCTTTGCAGGTACAACGGTTTTTACTCCCCTAAGTTCTCTTAAAAAATCTCTAATCGGTTTGTCAGCAGGTCTCATTCCTTGGTGATTATATGATAACAATTGTCCGTCTTTAGCTTTATACAATCCTTTGCACATTATTCTTTCTTCAGTATCCGAAACAAGAATTAATGGATAAATTCCTTGTGGGCCCTCAACTCCAAATAGGGGAAATGGCGATTCTTCAAATGGTACAAATTTTCCTTCCTTCTCTCCGCCGATAGCCATAACTAAATCAGTTAATTTCAATGGAAGATAAAGCACGCCATCATCAGGGGCATTTTGTTTTACCGTGCTCCCATTAAGACTAGGCCTAAAATAATCTTTAGAGAGGAAATTATTTCTTCGTAAAAAGCCTATTGGAACTTCAGCTAATTTTCCATCCATCGTGAAATATCCATAAACTATCCCACCATGCGCATCCACAGGAAGCAAATAAATAGGTGAAGTTCCTTTTTCTTTATCTTTTCCTTGTTCATCATAGCTAAACTTTATCTCGCCACCAAATGGAACACTTTGCAGAGCTTTCTCTAATTCAGATTCTCTTTCGCTGTGCCTGGACGTGAAGAGTCCCATGATTAACCCCCTAAAACACCATCTTTATAAAGTTTTTTACTGTAACCATTACGGAGTTAATAATCAAATAGCTTAACCGGACTTGTTCAGTGCGTCCAGTAGCTATCAAATTTACAACAATAGTGTTTAAATCTGACTATTCCACTGGTGCAAGAAATAAGAAAACTATCTTATTTCTGCACAGAAATCAAATCGTCGTTTGATTTCTTGTGTATTCACCAGTGGTCAGGAAGCGAAAATATCTTCTTTGGAATAGTCAGGGTCCGAACGGAGGGACCGAGGCGAAGCCGAGCATGCAAGAAATGAAGGAATCACTTCATTTCTGCACAGAAATCAAATCGCTGTTTGATTTCTTGTGCCACCAGTCTATTGACTGGTGGTGTCCCGGAGTGATTGACACAGGAAATTTTTTGGTATTAAGGTTTTTAGAAATTTGTCCAGTCGCTGGGGAAGTGGATAGGAAAAATCAGAACTCTTATTGGCACTATTAACATTTTGAAATAAACACGAAAAAACTTGAAAATCGCCGATCCCACTATTGATTCAGTTAATCATAACCCAATCTTCCGGATTATTTTCTGGACTATTAGAAGGGAATGAACAATATTCACCGCTGCAAGGACAAGGCTTGGAATCACGTACAGATTTTGAAACAATGAAATCTTCAAACTTTAATCCTTTGTTCGCATATTGCTGAACTACTTCTAGGCTCATACGGAGAAAGGGAGATTCAATAGTGTAAGGGCCAAAAAAGCCTGATTTCTTCAAGGTGATGTCAATATTAGGAGCATTTTCAAAATTAGCATATCCTATGTGCTGACCTGCTTTAACTTCAGTACCTTTTGTAATTGGTTCTAAAAGATCGATATGAAAAAAAACAAAAATCCAATCTCCTGTAGACTTGCCTGATAACCAGATTTGTTGTCCTCGTTGTTTTCCCTCAAAGCTTGCAAAGTCCTCATCTATATAGATAATTTTACCATCAAAGGGAGCGTACACCTTTGCTTTGGTACTAGACCCTACTACTGAATTTATTCCATTGAGATAATGCTTCATCGAGCGCTGTGTTTCCTGTTCTCCGTCAGCATTAAAACCACTATAATCATGTCCAACACAGCTCCTAAATTTAGAAATTGCAGAAATTTGGGATAAGTCAAACGGATTTGCAACAATAAACCGGTCATCTCTTATTTTTTCTGGTTTAGTGGCCTCAATAACTTCTGAATTTTCAGGTAAAAGATTCTCTTCCTTATCAAAACCTATGTAATCTTTCTGGGGAGTACAGCCAGCAACTAAGATGAAGCAAATAAAGAGAACTAAAATATATTTCATTGCTTTGCTTGGTTTATTTTACATTTAATAAACTTTTACTCCTCAATTTTTTTCTAACTCAAATTCTCTTACCGCTTTATGCTTCGCCCCTTCACCAGTCAACTCACTCTCAAACAAGATCATCTTATCAACTTTCATCGTGCCAAACTCTTTCTGTTCGTACTTCTTCATGAATTCCTGCAGTTCTTTCTTGTTCTTTCCGGTCTTCACCCTGGCGATAGTAAGATGCGCGACTTCTTCAGCATAATCATTTTTACGGACAAAATCAAGTTCTTTTCCAACTGTTTTCATCAACGATGCTAACAAAGAATCTTCTACTCCTATCCAAACTACGCTAATTTGATCTAAAGAGGGGAATACGCCGACTCCCTTAATAGAAATTTCAAAAGGTTTTGTTTTTTCAGCGATATCAGCTAATTTATTATCTATCTCCGGAATTTTCTTCTCATCTACCTCGCCTAAGAATTTTAAGGTAAAATGAAGATTAGAAATAGATACCAGTTTCAGATCCGCGCCAATTTTGGACAGTTCTTCCGCTATCGGTCTTATCTTATTCTTGATTTCTTCAGAAACTGGCACGGCGACAAACAGGCGTTTCATGCTTTAGGTTTCATTTATCTTCGCCGAAATCTTC
>CAYIZT010000087.1:0-2981 GCA_964368095.1 uncultured Methanosarcinales archaeon | reverse complement strand
TTTTAAATCAACTCTCTTTCTGCTATTCTATGGCAGAATTGACCGGGCAGCAATGTGCTTTTTGCGGGGAGAACAAACTCACCCTGCGAGAGGATGAAGTAGAGATACCTTTCTTTGGCCGGGTCTTTGTATTGTCCATGGATTGTACCGGCTGCGGATATCGGAAAGCTGACGTGGAACCGGCAGAGCAAAAAGAACCCTGCAGATACACTTTAGAAGTCACTTCTGATGCTGATCTTAATATCAAGATCATCAAATCGGCAGAAGCAACAGTAAAGATCCCAAGAGTTATAACCATCGAATCAGGTCCAGCTTCTGAAGGTTACATCACTAACGTTGAAGGTTTATTGGAAAAAGTCAAAGCCATGATCCAATCTGCGGCAGACGCAGAAGAAGATGACCATGCCGCAAAGACCAAAGCAAAAAACCTGATCAAGAAATTGAACAAAGCGCTGGTAGGAAGAGAACCATTAAAGATCATAATTGAAGACCATTCCGGGCATAGTGCTATCATCTCGGATAAAGCGCAGAAGGGCAAGCTTTAAGTAGTAATTCTCAAAATAAATGCTCATGAGTAATATAACTTTGTACCATTATTTGTCTAGTAAAAAATATGAAAGCATGCTAGAAGGTGGAATGCTAATGCCTTCCGCGCCTTTTAATTCTAACGTTTCAGAAGCTCAATGGGAAGATTACTCACACCAATTCTCCTTTCCAGTTGCCCGTTTATACACCTGTTGCTTTCTTGAACCTGAACCTCAAAGCTATAGGGATTATGGCTTGTTTGAATTGTTGATGGAAGAGTTTTCAGGTGGGGATCATTTATTGAGGTTAAATATTTCTGATGAAGTAGAAACACCTCTTCTCATTAGAGATCATAGCTTTCATAGTCCGCAAAAATATGAAAAATCAGTTCAGGAATGGAGAAGAAGAGAAATTAGAAATTCACGACCGGAGTTAAGACAAGCATGGTACCAATCTACGATTCCATTAAGAAATTATGATGGCAACTTTATTTGCCCCGAAGTATTGATTCCTTTTCCAATAAAAATTAGCAACATACAGATAATGAGATAAGAGTAACTACACTTCACTTCTTTTCTTCTTCGTTGTCTTCCTTGGCTTTCTTAAAAGCTTGAGGAAGATCGATCATGTACTTCCCTTCCTCTAATTTTATGATAAGCGGGTCTTTCTTGAATAAGTGCACCAGATCAATCTCAAACTTTCCCGGTTTTACTACCCGGATGGATTCCAGATCAAGAACTACCGGCGCATCATCATCTTCGTGACGTATATCCAGCACTTCTACTACATCTTTTTCAATGTTGATCTTATCTTCTTCACTTAAGTTGGTCAGCAATTCTTTACCATACTCAATATCCTTCTTTTTGATGTAGAAAAATAATCGTGCTCCGCAGGTGCATCCCCTCAATATTTCTGCTGCTCCGTCAGGATAGAAAGCATTGCAACGGACACATTGGTGTGGCATACCTTTGTCTTAGATTTTCCTATTTTTATAGGTTTCTATTAAAGACTATATACATCAGAATTATTTAGGACTACTTCTTGTGTATTTTGACTCTATTTTCCCGGGTGAACAATTCTATCTTATCCGGATTATTCTCAATTTTCTTAACTACTGAAGCCGGCCCCACAATGGTAAGGCCCTGTCTGTCACCAAGCAACGCACTAGCCATCGCTCCTTTAAGCTTCTGCATGGCATCCTGCTTGCCTCTGTCAGGGTAGATCACGCTTAATTCTATGCCTTTAAATTTAGGGGAGATCTCTTCCATGGTAATCTCGATCAAATCGGCCTCTTCCTGCTTGCGCAGCCGCCCTTCCATGATAACGATCTTATCTTCCTTAACGATCTTTAGCAGTTTATTCACTCTTTTAGCTGGAGAAAGAGCTTCAATCTCATAATAAGGGACAAACTTAAACGTAACCATCTGCTTATTTTAACCTCTTTTAGCCTAATGCAACATCTATTTCCTACAATAAGGAAACTTTTGACCTTTTTAACATTTACTATTTTTTAATCACAGTGACAGCACTTTATCTGCATAATTAATTTGCAAGCTTAAACAACTGCTCATAAAATTCTTCGATGTTTTTGCCATATTTCGCGGAAATGCCCACTACTTCGTACTGCGGGAAGGCAGCCTTTACTGCATCAATACTGGATTTCTTTAAGTCTACCTTGTTTGCAGCTATAAGTACCGGGATGCTTCTCGCCTGTAAGTTTCCTATGATTGTGATATTGACCTGAGAATAAGGGTCTTTAGTCGCGTCCAGAACAACTACTACTGAATCCATATCGTCAAGCCACTTGATAGAATCAATGACTCCTTTAGTCGCTTCTTTAGCCCGTTTCTTTGCTTCAACTTTCTTTAATCCTTTCCTGATGAATTCTTCATAATCAATCTTAGTAGAGATGCCTGGCGTATCCACCAGAGAAAAAGTTAATTCTTTCCCTTTCTTGTTCTTGATATTGACTTGCTCCTTGATCTTGATCTCTCTTGTTTCGTGAGCGATATGAGAAACCGTGGACATCTCCTCCCCTAACCAGTCCTGGCAGATCTTATTCGCTAAAGTTGATTTGCCGCCATTTGGAGGACCGTATAATCCTAGTTTTATATGGCTCTTTTTACTGAAAGGATTAAGCGATAATTTCTTGAATATATTCTTTAAAAACGCTGTCACCATTCTTTTTTAACGCACCCCTGCCGCTTAGAACTTGGTTATGCTTATTAAAGTTTTTGGTGATTAAAAGGACATATCCGGCTCTTTTTACACCGGAAGGAAAATATCCTTTCTGGAGCTGGAATTGTCAGTTTTCCTTTTTCGTGACTTACTCAAGACTGCTAATATGAAACCCTATGCTTCGCAGGTCACTAACAGCCTCACAAAATTGCTGTTATCATCAGTGGTCGGCGTTCCCCGTAAGGGACTTCCCCCTTGCCGACGAGAAGGTGATTTTC
>CAYIZT010000086.1:0-3206 GCA_964368095.1 uncultured Methanosarcinales archaeon | reverse complement strand
ATTTTCGGAAGGTTCCGGAAAATCGTTGTTTTCCGTTACCCTCCCGTAGGGAGCACCCCCATCCGCAACCAAAGTGATATCAAATCTATCGTTCGCGTATTGATGCTAACCACATTCAGGACATAGCCTTTCTTTAGATTTTTCGGTTATTTATCATATCCGCTAAAAAGCCAAAGAGGATAGTCTGGACACCAGTCAACATCAGCAAAGTGCTCAATACCGTAGTGGGGAGTTTTCCTACCACTCCTAAGACTATAAACCGGTATACCAGCCAGAGTCCTAACAAAGCACCAATGCCCAGAAAAGTCAACCCTATCTTTCCGAAGAATTGCAATGGCTCATAATTTCTGTAAATCCTGAAGATGTTAATCCATGCTTTTATGGCGTATTGGAGAGGGCTGCTGAAGAGCCGGCTTTTCCTGGTTCTTCTGGAGTTGATAGGGATTTCAGCGATCTTAAAGCCTTGCTTTGATGCTTTTATGATCTGTTCCTGAGTATAGGTAAAAGTATTGATAAAATCTATCTCCTGAGCAAGTTCAGCGGTGAAGGCCCTAAATCCGGTGGTGGAGTCGGTTATTCTTACTTTGGTCAAAGAGCTTAAGACTTTGGAAAAGAGAATGTTCCCGGCTCTTTTAGTGAAAGGCATGTACTGAATCTTTCCTCGAAATCTGCTTCCCAGGACCAGGTCGTATCCTTCCTGCACTTTTTCAATAAGCTGCGGTATGTGCATAGGTTCATATTGCCCGTCTGCGTCGGTATGGACGATGATGTCTGCCTTGCGTTCCAAGCATTCTTTCATCTCTGAACGAAATGTTTCTGCTAATCCTTTGTTTCTCCTATGGGAGACAACTATCGCGCCATGCTCTTCAGCGATCTTGGCGGTATTATCCTTGCTTCCGTCGTCTAACACCAATATTTTATAACGATGAGAAGTAGAGCGCATGGATTCCTTTATTCCATCAATAGTTCTCCCAATATCTCTCTCTTCGTTATAAGCAGGGATAGAAATGATGATGTTGGGCTTTTTTTGAGATGCAGGAGTAAATTTCATCTCTTTATCGGCTAAAGTTCAGCTTAAATATTTTGTGAATTCCGGACTTTATTCCGGTTCATATGCTGGTCTCTGAGTAGGAGGTTAAATCCTTATTCCAGAAATCTTTTAAAGCGATTTTGTAAAATTATCAAGATGAGGAAGGATTTACGTGGTAAGCTGATGGTATTGTGGCTATTAGCAGCAATTCTCTTAGTGGCAGCCGGACTTAGGCTTTACAACTTAAGTGAAGAAAGCTTATGGCTGGATGAATGTTTTACTCTTGATTACGCCTCAAAATCATTCACTTCTTTGATTGAGACGCTAAAGAATGATGTCCATCCTGTCGGATATTACCTACCTCAACATGTTTTGATAGGACAACTTGGCACTTCAGAATTTATTTTACGGATCTTGTCTGTATTTTTTGGGGTGCTTGCAGTATTTCTCACTTATCTTTTAGCTAGAAAATTATTTTCATGGAAGGAAGGATTGCTGGCAGCTTTTTTCATGAGCATCTCCTACACTTCCATACTTTATTCTCAGGACGCAAAGATGTACAGCATGTTTGCCGCTTTTTTTCTTCTTTCTTTGCTCGCTTTTATCAGATTTTTGGAAAGGCCTTCCCTGCCGAACACCCTGTTTTTTTCAGTTTCCGTAGCTTTACTGCTGTATACCCACATTATCGGGCTGGTAATCTCTGCGGTTTACGTAGCCATTTATCTATTGATGTTTACGCTTGAAAAGAAAAGATTTGCGTGCACTTCTTCTTATTTTTTTGAGAAATATAAAACTTCTTCCAGATTTTTTTTAGCTTTGTTTATCGTCTTTTTGTTGTATCTTCCTTGGCTGGAGATTTTACTGTCGTATCAGCTCCCCCTGCTGTATAATTTCCTGGGAATAAAACTTATCGAGAAGGTAGGATTAAATCTGCTCCCGCTTGTATCGGTCGCTTTGATCTTAGTCACGTTATCCTGCTTTTTGTTATCCTATCTATCCTTAAATGATAAAATCAATCTAGATAAGTGGTTTTATTTTGTTAAGAGATCTTCCTCTTTGGTCTTTACAGAACTATCTTTTTCAATTTTAATATTGCTCTTTATTATTTTTGATTTTTTATTAAGCCGGTACTTTTTTTCCTCAGTAAGCCTGATCCGTTTTAGTTTTTTCATACTGCCTTTATTTTATGTGCTGCTTTCAAGAAAATTATTAAAAATGAAGAATCATCATTGGGCTATCTTTCTTTTTACTTTATTGATCATGAGCGCTTCTTTTGAACTTTATACTTATTACGATGTAGATTCAAAGGAACAATTTCGCGAGGCTGCAGATTACATAGAAACTAGTGCCTCTCCGGCAGACGTCTTATTTCTCCACCGCGCCACTATCGCTAAGCTATGTTTCGATTACTATTATTCAGGAAATGCCGAAGAAGTGCGGCTTATTAAAACAGGAGAAGATGATCACCTTTTGACAGAAAGAGTTTCAGGGAAAAGAGATGCTTATCTCATCCTTAGCCATAATTTCCATACTCTTGATTATTTTAAATCACATCTTGATTCATTATATGAATTCAAGGAAGAGAAAAAATTCATAGGGGTAACCATCTATAAATATGAGGTCTCAAAATCATAATCTATTTAAATGAATACGCAGGGAAAGAGCAGGTGGTTAAGAGTGGTTAGGATAGGAGTAATCGGGTCAGGGAAATGGGGTGAAAATCATCTCAAAGATTTATCTAAAATATCCTCCTGCCATCTGGTGGGGCTGGCTGATGTCGATGAACGTAAAAAAGAATTGGCGGACAGATGCGGTGTCGCTTTCTTCAAAGATTACAAAGAGATGCTCCCTCATGTGGATGCGGTAACAATCGTTACCCCAACAACAACCCATTATGAAATAGCCAAAAATTGCCTCCAGCAAGGAAAACACGTCTTGGTGGAAAAACCGCTTTGTTTTGATCATCAGCAGGCGCAGGAATTAGTGGATCTGGCCAAGAACATGAAGGCAGTGCTTTCAGTGGGGTATGTTTTTCGTTTTAATCCACTGATGAGTAGAGTGAGAGAACTGTTGCCGGAGATAGGAGATATCCATTATATCCATGGCCGATATGTGCATTCCACGGTTCCGCCGCGCAAGGATTCAGGAGTCATATTTAATCTGGCTGTTCACCTTA
>CAYIZT010000085.1:0-3292 GCA_964368095.1 uncultured Methanosarcinales archaeon | reverse complement strand
GCAGAAATAAGATAGTTTTCTTATTTCTTGCACCAGTGGAATAGTCAGATTTAATTAATTTCTTTCAATTTGTAGCTAACTAAAAAAGGATATGCTAAAGCGATAACCCCAAACAGCGCAAATACCATGAAATATTGCTGGTAAGTAAATAAGATTACCGTCAATAGTAAAGTAACGGCCCTGCCCAAGTTAAGGAAGAACTCTCTCATTTTCCAAAAAGTCATGTCTGCTGCGCGTACATCAAGACTCACCGCTAAGCGCAAAGGAGAGGAGATGGTGTAGATAGTACTAAATAATCCTATAGCAATAAACCAATGGGTGCTTTCCTTTACAGACGGAAGAATGAATATAGATAAGGACATCATAGCAAAAAGAACAAAGATGTAAGATTTCCTTTTATGAGTTTTATCCGAATATCTCGACAAAAGCATACCTATGGCAAAACCCAATAAGCCGAGATAACTTAAGTAATATCCTACCTCAAGATTTGTTTTTAAAAAGAGCAGTGCATAGACGACCAGCACGATCCCGCTGAAATACTGCAATGCGCCTTCAAACATGCTGATAGTCTTCAACCCTTTGAAATTCCTTACGCCTTCCCAGAAAGGGAGAGTGCATACCTTTTCTTTAGGTATTTTCTTGTACACAAAAAGTATGGGAAAAAGATATAGCAAGGCTGCTAGCCCAAAAAGCCAAACATATCCAAAATAATTAGCCACTGCAGCACCGAAAAGGGGCAGGACCATAGCGATCAATCCAGGTGCGACCATATAGAGAGAAGAATCTATGCCATTGGTTTCCTTGCTAGATTTTAGGAAGAACAAATAGTTAAGAGGAAGCCAGAATAAAATAAGATTAAAGCCAAGCAAGACCGCATACACATAAAATGAGATGCTGGAAGGTAGGAAAGCAAGGGAAGCTAAAGCAGAACTGAAGATCAAAAAGCTAGCAATGAAAGAGGTACGTACTGAAAATATTTTAAAAAAGGGGATGAAAAGCACCCCTATAGTGGCAAACAACATATACATTAAAATAATTGAAGCCAATGATAATCCTTGTTCTTTGAAATAAAAAGGGATTAAAGAGGAAGAAAAGTTAGCACAGATGCTATAGAAGATAAGCAAACTGAATCCGCTCTTAACTCTGGAGAAATAGAGCTCTGGCGAAACAAAGATATTCCTGATAGCGAGGAGATATTTTTTCACGGCTGGCCTATATTTTTAGAGAACTATTTATGGTTTTCTATCATTAAATTTATAATGAATAGTTATATCTAAAGCGCATGAAAAAAAGTGAGGCGAGAAAGAAATTAACCACGCAACAGTGTGATTTTTTATTTGAAAAAGGAACAGAAGCTCCATTCACCGGAAAATGGCTTTATAACAAAGAAAAAGGAGTTTATATGTGCGCCAGCTGCGAGGCAGAATTATTTTTTTCTGATAATAAATTTGATTCCGGTTCAGGCTGGCCGAGTTTCTTTGATGCAAATAAAAAGAATATTGAATTGAAAGATGATTTTAGTTACGGCATGCATAGAACTGAAGTAGTGTGTAAGAAATGCGGCGGACATCTGGGGCATCTGTTTGAAGACGGGCCTAAGCCGACAGGGAAGAGATACTGCATCAATTCTGTATCATTGGATTTTAAGAAAAGTTTAAAAGAAAAGAAAGATGATAAGAAAAAATGACCCAAAAAAAATTAGAATTGATAATCAAAGAGTCAGCAGAACTGAAAAACTCCCCAGGTAATTTTGGTGAAGTTGCTAATGAGAAAGAAAAAGTCCTATACTTTCCTTCACAAACATACAAAGCTTTTGAAGAAGCATTAGGAGGAATGATCAATATAAGCAGTACGCATTTATTGGTAAGCTGCACCGTTAGTTATCCTACCTGCTTTAAAGAGGTACAAAAAAAGTTAGGTTGGACCGAAGAAGAATTCAAGAGAGCAGAAGAAAAGTTGATGCAGACACTACGTCAATATACACCGGAAGAATTTTTCAATCCGATTCCAGCACCGCCAAGAGCATATGGTGCTAGTCCTAAAGATCCTTCCGATATCGGAAGAACTGCTCAGCAATTAATAAATAAGAAAAAAAATTGATTTTAATTGATTCATTTCTTCGTACGTTCGTACCTTCCCATCAGTTTCGCTTCAGCAAGGATATGCCCTTTCATGGCGCCTTCCACTTCGGCTTTGCTCGAGCCTTCGGGAAGATTCAATTCTGTATCTAACGCATAGAGCTTGAAGAAATAGCGATGTTCTCTATCTGGAGGACACGGACCGCCGTATGCGTTTTTCCCTCCAGTATTTTTTCCCAAATCTCCAGGAGGATTTTTTCCTTCTACCACCTCTCTTGTTTCAGGAGGAATGTTGAAAACTATCCAATGATCCCAGACTTTAATCCCAAATCTCTGTTTGACAAAATCCGGAATATCGGGATCATCCATGATCAGCACTAATGACACTGTTTTTGCCGGAACATCTGAAAATGATAAAGGAAGATTTATGTTGTCTCCATCGCAGGTATACTTTAAAGGGATGAGGGTATTGTTTTCAAATGCATTGCTGATCAGTTTCATCTCAATTACCTCTTGTTTTGAAACGGTAGGAGCGCAGCTGATTAAAAATGTTGTGAAAATAAGAATGATGAGCTTGTATTTCATAGTCAAAGAGAAGGAAAACTGATATAAAAAGTATTGCTTATCCCGACTTGTTCAGAATGAGAAGAAAGCCCGGCCAGCAGACGGCTTCCGGACAACCACTTATTTCAGCTTTTCCGATAAAAAACTAATAATTGCACCAAGAATTAGAAAGAGTTCCGTCAGGGAATAATGTTAGTTTCTGGCCGATTTGGTCTGCGATATCGCTTTTTTCTCTCAGCAATCTGATCTTATATCCAGGATCATGATTTTTAATCCATTGTTCCATTCTATCCAATTCTTCCTCAAGAGGAGATGATTTTTGATCTACTTTATCATCCAGACCTCTTATCGGCCAAGCAGAAACACAATCAACGCCCAATTTTTTTAGATATTCAATCGCAGAAACAAATTCAGCAAAAGTGTTGATAGTCTCTTTTCCAAGGACAATATTAGCTCTCATCAATAAATCTGCGCCATGTATCCTCGACAAGATTAAATCAAGAGGAGGATAACTTTTTACATCGTAGATTCTAGCATTCTCTTTCTCGTCAATATTATGAACAGTGACATAAATTGTGGTAAGACCAAGACTTCTCCAAAGAGGTAAATAAGCATCACAAAATTTTTTATCTTCTCCTATGGGAATCCCA
>CAYIZT010000084.1:0-3360 GCA_964368095.1 uncultured Methanosarcinales archaeon | reverse complement strand
GCGAACATGCCATCGGTCTATTGACCGATGGTCCGCCCAGTCCTATTTTGACAAACGCCCTCGCGGAGATTTGAACTCCGGCTACAAGCTGTCTGCAATATATTCCGCAAGCTCGTGTCCTATTTGCCTTGTTTTTCAAGATCCAGGCTAGACTACGAGGGCAATAAAGCAGTAAAACGGTAAGTTCTTTAAAAAGTTATTTACATTAAATAGCCAGAAAGCCTCGTCTTTTAAGACGATGAGGTTCACTTCTTGATCTCTGCTCCGCCGGCAGGCAAGAATTTAGCTATCTCATCCAAATCGCCGCCTTTGAGATTATGTTTTATTCTCTTGGCCAATACTCCTTTGTTTTCTTTACCTGGCATGACTGATACAAAGTTTTTAGTCTGCTTTTCAACGGCAGAAGCCGGCCCGCCGATGGTCTCTTCCCCGGCTAATCCGATGGCATACTCTAATTTAGGATGCAGGTATTGAGTTTTTCCATAGACCATGAAACTTCCCTTGGGCACATATTCGCCCGGCTTGGCTTCTTTGGTGACTTGTTCCGGTTTGACGTAAAAAACGTCTGCTGAAGTATGGCCCAGTTTCCAGGCTCTGGAGTAGACCGCGACTGCCTGCGCTGCTTCTTTGATGGTCTGCTCTCCGGCTTCTTGGCCGTTTTTGATCACAAAGAAAGGTGATCCGGCCATGTCCGTATGCAGGACCAGATCATTCTTTTCAGTATGTTTCTTGATCACTAATTCGTTAGACGTTGCGTCTTTGCCTCCGATGCAGAGAAATCCTTCTGAAGAGATGAACCAATGAAATTTTTCATACCATTCCCTCTTTTTTTCTTTCTTGACTAATTTCTGGGCCTGTTCTTCCAGGAATTGTGTTTCTTGATGCAGCAGAAGTTCCAGCTTCTTCTTGGTTTCTGCCAAAGCTTTGGTAGCCCCTCCTAATTTCTTTTTCGCTTTTTTTGATTCTTCAAAATACTTAGAAGCATTCTCTTCCACTGATTTGGTCAGATCAAATTCTATTTCCATAAGATTAAAAGTAGTAGAAAGGTATATAAAAATGCTTCTTAAAATTCAGGCCATGCAAGACATAGATTTCCCAAAACCAAAAATGCATTTATTTGTCTGTGTCAATGATAGGACCGGAACGCAAAGCGATAAACCCAGCTGTGGCCCAAGAATTAAGCCGGAAGATGTGAAGAATGTCATGAATAGGCGGGAAATCTTCTCACCAGAAGATTTCTTAACCCCGCCTATTGTGACATAAATAGCCAGAGCCACTAATCCTCGTCTTAAAAGACGAGGCTTTCTGGCTATTTAATGTAAAAGAATGGATCAGGGCAGAAGGCTTGGCTATGACCGTGTACTGCACCAAAGCGCAGTGTTTAGGATTCTGCAATCCCCAAGGCAGTGTTGCAGTAGTGTATCCAAAAGGACGATTTGTGAAAGGGATTCAGAATGCTGAGGACTTAAAGAAAATTATTAAAGAAGAGTTAGCCTTAGTTTAGCAATAATTATATATCTCTATCCTGTCCAATGCTTATGACTTATGATTATTCTCTCTGGAAGGTAACTTTCTCGTATGAAAGCCCTGATGACCAGGCTGGGGCTCGTTTGCGGGAAGTATATGTAGTCCCGGCCCGGGATAAGGATGAGGCAGAAATCAAGTCATTCACTCATTTTTCAAGAACCAATGCCTATACCGATCTGGGCCTTTCTCGTGAGGGTTTGGTACGGACGACTTCAGCTAAAATCAAAAAACGAAAAATTACGTTGCCTGAATTAACTCTTGCAAAAGATCGAGAAGATTTTTTCATCATTTCCAGACTTTCCACGGATGGCGGTTCTTTAGAGTATCTGGTTACAGAAAGAAAAGGAAGATAATCCTAACACGGCTTCACTTTTTCTATCACAAAAGCCTGGTCGATGCAGACCTGTTCCTGGTCGTAAGGAATGATTTTAGGCGATATTTTTACCTGTCTTATCTCGCCTGAAACAGCTGTATCAAAGGGGACTCTTCCCAAATATACGCCTGCTTTTCCCATCTTGGCGTCGTTCAATTCGAAACTCTCCGCTTTCTGGGTGCCGATGATGTTTACGACAATCCCCTTGACATCGATGTTGACGCCGTTTTCCACTGAGAAGGAAAATATCTTTTTAGCCGCATCATAGCAGACCTGTTCTTCGCCGCCGATTTTTGAGAAGCGAAGTCCGATATCAACTGCACATTCCGCCTCTTCTTCCACTTCCGCGCTTCCCAGATTCATCACTACCACGCCTACTGCCACAGCAAAAGATACCAGCAAGAAGCCGATCATCAACGGGGTGATTCCCTTTCTACTAAGAGGCTGCATGGTTACGCCTTCCAGTGGGTCTTTTCGTTATGGAGAATTTCAGTAACTCGATGCAATGGCACGAAGATTTCTTTTCCCTTATCAAGAAATACCAAGAATTCTTTTTCTATGCGCTGCAGATTCTGGGCATGCAGTAAAAGCTCTTTGTTTTTCACATGATCTTCGTACTTGAAATGAAATTCATGCTTTTGCGGATGATGATGCACTTTTTTTGCTTGTGTTTTCACCGGTTTTTCTAATTCCCAGAGGGGATTGGATTCTTTAAAAATGACTCCAGATAAACCAAGAAGAATGATCCCTACTATGAAACTGATAAGGGGATTCTGAAGAAGCCAGAGATTGCCCAGGCCATCCCAAGTTCCTGTCCAGAAAAATACTATTCCCATCACTCCAAAGAGATACCAAAAATATTTTTTTATTTCTTCCAGGCTGATCATCTTACAATCTCCAATACTGTTTTCCTTTATAGAGCACTTCGGTAACCCTGTGCATGGGGATGAACAATTCTTGTTTTTGATGCGGGGGCACTACCACTAACGCGCCTTTTTCTATCTTTTTAACCCAGGGGGCAGGAATGTTCACATACTTCTTTTGAGCTTTATCGTAGTACTTAAACTCAAAATTTTTTTTATCAGGATTTACTTGGACAGAATGCAGAGTTTTTTGCACTGCTTTCTGGATCCCTCCCAAAGGATCAAATTCCTTAAAGATCGCTCCAGATAAAGTAAGCATGGCAAATCCTAAAAACAGGAAGACAAACGGGCTGGCGATATAGGGCAAGTTATAAATCCCTTCCCAGATACCTTTCCAGGTAAAGATCACAGCGATAGCTATGTATAATGAAGATAAGAAATGCTTGTCTTGTTCGCGGAGAACCATGTTGCCTCTTTTTGAGATGATTAAAGAAAGGGATTATAAATATCTTTCTGTAAAGTTGGCTCTGTAGAAAATTTTGAAAAAGTCGCCTTGGCCTGCGCCTTCGCCTTTTTCTCGAAGCAGATGGTAAAGAA
>CAYIZT010000083.1:0-3397 GCA_964368095.1 uncultured Methanosarcinales archaeon | reverse complement strand
GTCAGGAAGCGAAAATATCTTTTTTGGAATAGTCAGGGTCCGAACGGAGGGACCGAGGCGAAGCCGAGCATGACTGGTGGTGTCCCGGAGTGATTGACAAATTAGAAATTGATTTTATTATTATTGTTATTATTACTCTCTCAGCTTCTTTTCAAGCCGACTTGCGTTTCTTTCAAGTTTACGGCATTCTTGGGTAACTCTCTTTTCGTCTCTCCTACTTAGCGTTATCGCCTGATATACCTCATCCCAGCGGGGCATAGAATTTAATCTAACTGCTCGTCTAGTAACAACTACTTCAGGGCTATCTGGATAGCTTTCGCTTTGCCCATCAAGCTTGTACATTGCAATTACGGCTGTCTGTGGGCAGTATATATTCGTTGGAACATATGCTCTGTACCTAAAGTTCCCTTCCATGTAGCCATGATATAAGCGCATTCCCGGTCTATTTGGTAATGTATTGCCGGGCAATTCCTTTTCTTGATTCATGTGCTTATTCAAGGTTAAGAGATTTAGATAAGTTATGTATCCCACAACAAGAAATTGATGATATCACCTATCTATAAAAAAATAAAAAAAGAATTAATTAATATCCTCGACAGTTAGTGCAATAATATCTGTTTGCGTTCTCAACCACGATCCGATTGCCACAACCCTTGCAGCACCGCTGGATTTTAAACTTTTTAACCTCTTGAAAAATATGTTGCTTCAGTTTTAATCACCTTTCACCTTCTTTTTTTGGAGAAGGCAACAAAGATCTCTTCATCACCTTCTTTACTCAGAAAACATCTCTAACCTAAAAGGGAATGAAATGAAGTATATAAACATTTGGTTTTGTATCGACGAGAAAATGTGAATTTTTCTATTTTAATCTATACTTAAGCACGGAAAATCTTATTAAGCTCCGTTTTGGATATGGAAGTATGACTAAAATTGAAAATAAGAATGGTCTTTTAGAAGTTAAAGTGCGAATTCCCATTTATGGTGGTGGCAATGGTTCCTTTGGTTTTTCTAAAGATTCCCTGAGAGAAAATTTTGAAAAGATGGGGCTCAACGGTAAAAAGATCTACACCTTTCTTATGACTGTGGTCAATCCCGAGGTCAGACAATATGTTGATAGCCGTGCCAGTAAAGACCCTGACGTATGCGATGGTTTTACTGCAGATGTATCTGATCATTACGTAGCTACGCTTGCCCATTTGACCGCTGATCGTCTAGGTAAAAATAATTACCTTACTTACCCATTGATCGAGAATGATGGGGTTCACAGCTTAGATCGCCATCTTGATCAACCGGGCTGGCCGGTTATCCACGTCATTAAAGGAGGAGAAAATGTCGAACCATTTCGAGAGATAGTCAGTAAATTAAAGGGTGATGAAGCCTACAACTTTATCCAACAGCGAGAAGCGCCGCAAGATTATAGTATGAAGGCAGTGAACTTAGTGCGAGAATCTAAACTCGATCCCTTGCAGTTCATGGATTGGGAAACTGCCTTGGACGGAGCAACATTAAAAACAGCATTAACTGTCCTATGTCCATTTACTTATTCATTTCGATCGTATGGTAATGCTATCAACGATTGATCCTTTTCTAAACCACAAACACAAACAAAATACCCGCAGATACCATCGTACCCCAAACCACTTTATTCCAGTAAAATACTTTTTTTCCGTCTAAAGGGCCGAAAGGGATCAGATTGAATAAACCTAACCAGCTATTGATGCTGAAGCCGGTAGCAAATATGCTTGACCATTGCGGCAGCAGGTAAAGCAGTCCTAAAAATAATATCGCTAAAACGTAATTCATGGCCGGACCGGCTGCGCTGATCAAGCCATTCTCTTTCCTGGTGATCATTCCGGAAATCATAACTGCACCTGGTGCAGCAAAAATAAATCCGATGAAAACTGCCAATCCGACTGCCAAATACAATAATTGGTCCCAAGCTCGAAATTCAGCAGCACAGCCATAATGCTGCGCGACAAACTTATGCGCCAACTCATGCAGCAGAAAGCCCAAACCTGCCGTAAATAAGGAGATACAGAAGATAATAAGGAAATTAAATGAAAAAACCCTTCCCACTCCGCCGTTAAGGATACTAGCTCCAGAATAGATGAAAGCAAAGGCTAACGACAAAGCCAGCCAGGCTTTGAGGATATCGATTATTTCTGTCCTTGAAGTCTTAATGCTTCCTATCTTGACCGTTTTATGCATCATCTTCTGATTGTTTATGGCTTTCCTGTTCTTTCTGGTCTACCAGCACTTTAAGGCGCTGCGCTTCCTCCTCAACTTTTACCAGTAATGAAAGATCTGCAAAATTTTCCTGTGCGCATTCCTGGCAATAGTAATCAGAAGTATCTTTGATCTTGTATGCCGCCTCTGCGTCGCAAACAACACACTTTTTTCCCATATCAGCTTAAATCGTCGAGGGTTTAAAAAACTTTTTCTAATAAGGCACGTTTTTAATCTATTTCTTCAATAGAAAATCCTTTATCTCTTCCACTTCATGTTCTGTCACTGCTGCCCCATTGTACTTTGCTGTCCATAAAACTGCTTCTAATAACACTGCACGGCCATCTTTCTGCGCTGGGACATAGGAATCAAGAAGCCCCATCTTGTAGGCTACACCCACCAATTCGATGGAACGGATGATCTGCATGCCTCCTAACTCCTTGCTGAACTTTTTCATATTTTCTGCATCTACTGAAACTGATTTATTGAACCGTCGTTCCAGCAATGCTTTCATCTCCTTGTTGTTTTCAATAAATAACCGCATAGTTCTTTCATCCATGACCATCGCTTCGGCCCCTGCCTTTAATGCGCATACCACTGACTCAATCTCTCCGGATTGCACTACTTCCATGTTTTGATTTCCAATCTTAAATGAGCTATTGGCGATAGCGTGAAGGCGGCTTACTTCCTTTTCCGGAACATCTTCATACACTTCTAACACACCATCCTTGATCAGTTTTAATGCCTGTAATGCTTCAAACTGGAAACGTTTGATATCCATCGGCCTGGTGATCAATTCTCTCTTTACTGAAGGGGTGATGTAGAATTTTCCTCCATATTTTTTCTTAAGCTCAGGAAGGATCCAGATCATCCTTGACATAACTAAAGTGATGATCGGTCCAGTATCAAAAAAGAGAGATTTCATTTAATTATTACCTCTTTTTTGGACTTTCCTTCGGCAAGTATCAAAGAATAAAATCTTAGCCATATCACGAGACTCCAAATAGTTTAAGTGCGGTGGAAACTCTTTTTGTTGCTGGAATACTTTCTTCGTGCTGATCCAACGCTGTGGTCTTACCGGCATATGCCTGCAGATCCCAGTTAGATAGCCCCATCAATCCGGCTGCCTGCCCGATGGAAAGCCCTTTCTCAAACAAGGCTGCGCTCTTCT
>CAYIZT010000082.1:0-3431 GCA_964368095.1 uncultured Methanosarcinales archaeon | reverse complement strand
GTGTCATAACCTACAAACTCAGTATACACTTTTATTCTTTTCCGGACAGAGCCCTTGCTCACTAAATTTACCGGCAGAGATGCATTTAAGAGGAGTCTTTTATTTTTAGCCTTATATTTGGTCTCCTTCCTGATGGCAGTAGGATCTATGTCCCTCTATCATTGGACTGGCTCTGAACTCACGGAACTGGGATGGTACGTTATGTTAAATGTCGGCTTATTATTTGGCATAATCTCCGGCATCTTCTCTTTATCTTTTTGGAAGCGTATCTCTTTAAGAGGAAAGGTAATACCGTCAAAGAAGAGAGCGACCACAAATTCAGCACGGAGGCAGGCATGAAAGATGAAAATTATTTTCTTAAATTAGCCAAGGATAGAAAGACCACTTATGAATTCTCCGATAAATCAGTAAGAGATTCTGATATCAACATGATCCTTGAAGCAGGAAGGTGGGCTCCGAGCTGCACTAATACTCAGCCGTGGCACTTTGTGATTGTTAAAGACAAGAAAAGGATAAAAGAGTTGATAATGACCGCAAATTATGGAGATTTCCATACTAATCCGGCCTTGATAATCGCCTTGCTTCTGTTGAAAGATAAATGCCCGGGGGAAAGCTACTCTTGTTTTAGAGGCAAGTATCCCTGCGTATATGACTCTTACATGAGCGTGGGCATGGCTGGACTTAATATGACTTTGGAAGCAAGAGACCTGGGCATAGATTCCTGCATTTTGACCCCTACTCCAGAGCTTGTCAAGAAAATATTAAAAGTGAAAACTGGCGATGCAGTCCCCTTGTTAGTTGGATTTGGTTATCAAGATAAAAAAGCGTTCCAAAAGAAAAGGGAACGCGATAAATTATCCGAAAGTATATCTTATGAACTATTTGGCGGGAAAAATGGATAACGCCAAAATAAAAAAAAAAGTTGAGACTGGCCTTTCAAAGATTGATATTAAAAAAGGAACTTATGCTTTAATCTCCAAATCTGAAAATTACAAACAAGCCAGCCTGTATACCATACAATTTCTTACGGAAAAAATAGGCACAGGAATTTATGTCACCTTGAACAAGCCGCATTGTGAGATAGTAAAAAAATTGGAGAGGGAGAAAGTAGATACTAAGGATATCCTGTTTATCGATGTTGTTGAAAACGAAGACAAGTGCGTGGCAGATAACTGTATCTTTGTTGCAAACAGATCGCTTACTGCATTATCGTTAGCAATGACCCAAGCCTGTAAACAAAAGGCCATGAAGTATCTCTTTTTTGACAGCGTCACTACCCTTTTGATTTATGAAAAGTTTGAAAGCGTTGAAAAATTTATCCATTTCTTCCTGAATAAGGTTAAAAATGTGGAAATTTTGACCATCATCATTGCTGTAGAAGAAGAAAAAACAAATAAGATAATCCCCCTTCTTGATCAGTTGTGTGATGAAACCATCAGAATCTAAAGAAAACCCAGCGAGATTTACAGTATCTCTTTTACAGTACCTCTGAAATAAATGTGTCAATCACTCCGGGACACCATTGGTGAATACACCAGTCGAATAGTCAGATTTAATCAAGGATAAGGCAGATCATTTTTTATATTTCAAAATTATGCCCAGTAATAATATCAAGGCGCAAGATACAAAGCTTAATCCAGAAACTATCTGGAATAATAAATCGGGAAGGATAAACCACGAATAGAGCACAGTTACGCCTGAGCTTACGGTCCAGATTACATACGAGCTGATATTTGCGCTCATCTTTTTATGATGCCACAAATCTTTGATAGTGGGGATGTAACCTATAGTAGAAACTACGCCGGCGCTTGCGTAGGCAAGTATTATGATCTGTAATAATAATTCTGTCATGGTAATACGGGCATACAAAGAAATATTTAAACTTGCTGAATCCGACAGCCCAGTTGAAAATTACTTCAACTCCAGGTGAAAAATGCAGATTTTAAGTTCTTGCCGGAGAATAGGAGAAGGCGGAGAACTATTACAGAGTGATAAATTTAACTTGCGTTTAGAAGGGAAAAATAGGTCTTTTCGGCTTATTCTCTCCAAAAATTTCGAAATGTTTATAATCAGAATAAGCTCAATATAGGCAAGAGCGTGGTAAAAAAACGTTCTATACCAAAAGACTCAAAATTCAGAAAAGAATTTTGTGCCTTTTGTATATACAAAGGGCTTAAATTTTCAAAGAAAATTTATGTCCTTTGGTATAATAAACTATTGAGGTGTTTTATAATGGCAGTAGCAAGTGTTGAAGGATATTGTGTAAAGTGTAAAGCGAAGCGCCAGATGGCTGACGCTAAGGAAGTAGCTATGAAAGGAAAAGGCGGCGTAGTGAGAAGAGCTATGAAAGGAAAATGCTCTAAGTGCGGCACTACCATGTTCAGGATCATGGGCGCAAAGAAGTAAATTATTTTTATATTATTTTTTATCTGTCTTTTTCCCGTATACTTCAGGATTGACAGTAAATTTCGCTTTCCTTCCTTGGAGGACATCGATGATATTCTGTGCTGCCAATTCTGACATCGCCGTCCTCGCTTCGATGGTGGCAGAAGCAGTATGTGGAGTAAGCACCACATTTTTTAGTTTAGTTAAGCCAGGTGTTAATTTTGGCTCATTCTCGTATACGTCTAAACCAGCTCCGGCGATCTGCTTCTTGTTCAAAGCTTTTACTAACTCTTTTTCATCTACTACCGGCCCTCTGGAAGTATTGATGAGATAAGCGGTTTTTTTCATCAAGGCTAATTCTTTTTTACCTACTAGATGCCTAGTTGAGGGAAGCAGAGGGACATGCAGGGACACAAAATCTGATCTTTTCAGCAATTCTTCTTTGGAAACAAACTTGGCCTGATATTTTTGTTCAAATTCCTTGTTTCTTTTGATATCGTGATATAAAACCATAACTCCCATACCATTTCTGGCTCTTTCAGCGACACCTGCGCCGATCCTTCCTAAGCCGATGATCCCGATAGTTTTTCCTTCCAATTCTGTTCCAAGCAGCAACATAGGTTCCCAGCGCTTGTATTTACCGGCACGGACAAATCGGTCTGCTTCAGTGATCCGCTTGCAGAGCGCCATCAGCAAGGCAAAAGTATGTTCAGCTACCGCATTTTCCAGGACTCCAGGAGTATTGCAGACGGGAATACCTTTAGCGGTAGCTGCTTTCAGATCGATGTTATCATAGCCGACTGCATAATTGGAAACAATTTTTAGATGAGGATTAGCGCTTAAAACTTCCTCGTCTATCTTTTCAGTGAGCAGGGAAAGAAGGGCATCGCAGTGCTTAACTTCATTGAGAAGAGTCTTTCTGGGTATTACTTCGTCTTTAAGATAGACTTTGACGAGGAAATATTTTCTTAGCAGCTGAAGTCCTTTTTCAGGAATATTTCTAGTGACAAACACCTTCTTTTTTTGCATAAGATTAGAAGGGAAGA
>CAYIZT010000081.1:0-3646 GCA_964368095.1 uncultured Methanosarcinales archaeon | reverse complement strand
CGCCATTCATCCCACAGCTAAAGCAGTGGGATTTCTGGCTAGTTTATATTAAGATTGTTGGGGCTTATGCTTGTTACATTCGGCACCGGATCGTACCTAAACCAATCGAACATCGCTCCTTCCTGATCGCCATTCAAGACTTCGGTATTTATTTCAAGCGGTGATTCTCCGATACCGGTAAAGTTTGTCCCGTTCCAGCGGATAGCCGTGACGTCCTCCAGGAGATCCATACTTATAGCCATAAATTCGCTGGTGGTTGGATGGCTGGTGAAACGTAAGCTATGTATGTCGTCGCTGGCGAAATTAGGAGTGATGCTCGGTGTATTTAAATCAGTAGTACCCCAAGTATTTGTTTTTGTGAAAGTAGTATAGCTTATCGCCAATGCAGTAGAGTCAACAAATCCAAATACAGCAGTGCTGGAATTATGCCAAACACAATCAGCATTGGCATTGTTTGCTCCCTTAGGTTCCGTGGTCAGTTCTTCCGTAGGCGGAGATGCTAAAATTTGGGTGCCGTCCCACATCCTAACATTGACATCAGCACCCCCATCTTGCACGATAATCCCTATGTAATCTGAGCTCTGATCAGTGCAAAGCCTGGCTGAAGCTAAAGCCTTTCCGAGAGCGATGGTCGCTTCCGTGCTCCAATACGGCGCTGTTATGGAAAAGGTTCGATAGACTAAATCTGTTCCTGTCCCATAGACTACCAAACCATCATCGCTGGTCCCTTCCCAGGCAAATCCGAAATGCTCGTCCACGCTGGATGCAGTAGTCAAAGATAAAGTTAGATTTGCAGTAGTTCCAAATTGATTCCCGTCCCAATAAAAAGCATGCAAGTCGCCAGCATTGTTATGTACAAGCAGCATGATATCATCAGAACCGGCCCTTGGAAACATCTTAACCCAGCGGATAGGGCTGTTGGCAAGTGGCGCCCTAAGCAATTGCGGAGCGCTATACAAAGATCCATTCCAGATCCGGTATTCCAAGTCGCTGTTGGCTAATGCGCTGCTATTCTCATATGCTATCAAGACCTCTCCAGAAACATCTTCCACGGCAAGGTCAAATCCACGGGAATTTGAATTAAATACATCAGCACCCACTTCCAGCAGATTAGTCCAGCTGTTATTGGAATGATATACCTGGATATTGACATCATTGCTTTTATCTTCAGTCCCCATGATGATTTGGTCATATTGATGATTTCCTTTTGTAACTACCCAGGTGATGTCGTCTGTTCCATCAACTCCTAGAGATCTGGCATTCTGCTCAGAAGAAAAATTATTGGAAGAATTCCAAATTCTATAACGAGGAGTAGCTATATTTAATTCTCCATAAGCTAGAAAACCGTCAGCTTGTGTAGGGGAGATAGCAGCACCTTGGATATACAAACTTCCGCTCGGACTGTGCACAGAAGCGATTCCAATTTTTCCCAAAACAGTTTCCCCATACGCAACTTTCCCCGCTTGAATTTCATGTGTATATTCCTCACCGGACAGATCTTGAACATAGCTCCAGCCGGTCAAGCAGCCATCATTCCATTCACTGCAGAAATAAAGTTCCTTCCCCTCCGCTCTTTTGGTAAATTCACCGCTAGAAAAATTAGTATTACTGGTATCTATCACAAAAGCAGTGATAAAAGAATATTCTTCTGTTTTAGTCCTTCCTAATTCGATAAGTGTTGGTTCTCCGGACAAAGAAGTGAAGGAAAGCGAATCGATTAGCATATTGGGGTGAAGTATAGTTATTTCTCCGTCTGTTTCAGTAGAGTAATCAACGATATTGTTATACGAATAAGATTCAGAATTAGTGGAGATTGATGAAATACTGACAATAGTGATTAACATCATAAGGAAAAAGACATTTTTCATCTTTTTGGCTATTTTAGTTGTCTTCATTTTTTCAAGAACCACGCTGTCGCTTTTCCTATGGTGAAGCAGCTTACTTTTCCCTGCAATTGCAGTTTCAGGCAGTAACGGTCAGCCGTATGCCAGGCAAGGTTCAGCTTTTCAGAAATTTCCCTGGTGGAGACCGGTCTAGCAGAATCTGCTATCAGCTTCAAAATTACTTTATCCAGGCCTCTTTTAGTCATCTGCCGTTCTTGGTAAAAATTCTGGCGTTTATAAATGTTAGTATATTGGTTTATCAAATTAGTATATAATAAATGTTACTAACATCATACACTAATATTCGCATTTTTTTGAGGAATGAAGAGGGATGAAGAAAAAGAAACAGAAAAAAATCAACTTCCTTCCAATCCGCCGAACACTTCCTGCTCCGGATAGACGACGATGCCGTTCTCATTAATCTGCAAGGCGACTATTTTCTTCTGATGGTGTTCGCCGCGCATTTTCAGCACCTCTACCGCATTCTCTCGGACATTGCCGCGCTTGATAGCGTACAGGACAATAACCCCATCAGCCAGAAATTCTTCCACGCCGGAAGTAGAGAAAATCTTAGGGACCAGCTCTGTTTCCGTGATCAAGAATGATGTCGCTTTAATCTGCTCAAAGAAGCGGAATAATTGCTCAATATATATTCGGTAAGAATCTTCCCGACCTAAAAAAGCGGAAGCGACAGCGGTCAATGAGTCCAGAGCGAGGATATCGGGATGAAAGCCGTCGGGAAAAACTATGGGTTCTATATCTATCAGAAGCTCTCCTTTAGCTTTCATCAACAATGCATCGACGCTTCTGGTGATGTCAAATGGATTAAAACGTTTGATCAGCAAATTCCCTTTCTTGATGAGAGCCCGCGGATTCCAGCCAAAATTTTCCATGTGCTCAATCAAATGCTCTTCCGATTCCTCAAAACTCATATAAAGACATTTTTCTCCTTCTAAAGCGCGGTTGTATAAAGCCTGCAGGCAGAAGATAGTTTTTCCTGAACCAGCCCCTCCCGCTATAAGAATCGAGTTTCCTCGCGGAATACCGTGCTCCAATAAATCATCGAAGCCAGGGATATTAATTTTCAAAAAATCATGAGATTTTTCACTTTTCTTCTCTTTGGCTTTAGATAGGACATGGCTGATTGGGAGGCGCTGTTTCTGAAGCTCAATCTCCGGCTGTTTAAGATTGCCGGATTTTAATTCTTGCTGGATTTGCTCTTTTATTAACTTTGCATCAAATAGAGATTTTTCTTTTTTAGTTTCTCCTTTTGGTATTTTTTCAACAACTTTCTTCTTGAAATGATCTTCTTGCAAGGAAGCTATCTGCAGCATTTTATGCGTTTCAGATTGTTCTGCTTCTCCTTGCCCTTTTTCATCGATCCAATAATACAGCTTAGCCATGTTTACTTGACGCATCCGTATTTTGCCTTCGCCCTCGAGCCTATGCAGCCTGGCTAAAACTGTATGCCTTGCCAATTGGGCCTTGTCTACTAGGTCCTGGATGCTTAAACCGTCCGGATAAGCTTTGAGAAGATCTATCACTGTTACTCGTTTCTTGTCTTTTTTGTCCATATTCTTGGCTGAAAGACATTTTTGTATTTAAATTTGATTTATCACTAACGAGTGTTATAAGCAGTTTTGATTGATGAATAGCATTTCTGTTAATGATGAATAAAGATGATAGGCGTTGATTAGCTACTTAAAAAAAGTAACTAAATTAAAGAAAATCCTGAAAAGCAGCTATCCCCAGCCCTGAAGGGC
>CAYIZT010000080.1:0-3958 GCA_964368095.1 uncultured Methanosarcinales archaeon | reverse complement strand
CTGTCCAAGCAACACCAAACGATGGATTCGAAGATGGAACAATGGTAACATCAAACAATGTAACGATTTTAAACACTCTGCCCCCTGCTCCGGTCTTAGTCTCGCCAGCCAACCTTACCACAACAACTTCAAGGACACTGACTTTCGTCTGGAACAACTCTGTTGACACAGATAATGACCCTAATATTAGTTATCGTTTAGAAATTGATAATAATATTTTATTTAACAACCCTGAAGTTAACGTCACTGGCATAATCAATACTACTAATGATAACACCACTTATGCCATAACTACGGAATTAGCAGTAGACGCTACTTATTTCTGGAGAGTATTTGCCTATGACCAGGCTGATTACAGTATAAGCACAAATGTAGGAAACTTCACCTTGCAGTCTTTACTATCAGTCAACATCACCAATGATCTGGTCGCTTTTGGTACATTCGCTCCCGGCACAACAGCGAGCACTCCGGCTGATGCAAATCCATTCAGGGGAGAGAACGTCGGGAATATTGTCGCTAATATATCTATCACCGGAACACCGCTCTTCACCGCGGTAAGCATGCCCTCGACTTTTTACCGCTTCAAGATCAGAGCGAATGAAAGCGGAGCATTCAATACTACTGCTTCCGCCACGGAGTGGAATGAAACCAACACTACTATTGATGCGCTTGTCTTCCACGTGGTAAACCTAGACTGGCACAGTATCAGCAATGACTTTTTGACTGATCTAAACATATCTGTACCTACAAATGAATCGCCAGGAAGCAAATCATCAGCCATGACTTTCACCATAACCGGCTGATTGATGAAATGATGAAAAGAATAAGAAGAAAAAAATAAACAAAAATGAAACACAACAATCAAAACACAAGAATAAAAACGCAAGAATTAAAAAAAGTAAAATCGAAAAATAAGAGCTAAAAAAGAAAAACAAAAATAAGAATAAAAATAAAGTTTAAAACAAGAAACAAAAACATGCCCAAAATTCAAAAAATATTGATCTGGATGCTGGTGTTTTTACTGGCTTTGCAGTTAGCAGTAGCCCTCGGCGTGCGGCCGGCTAAGACTAATATCGCTATTGATGAGTACGAAGAAAATAATATAAAGATAGACGGCAAGCTTTGGATTGTCAACAACAACCAGCGTGAATTTACCGTGGATGTATATGTAGACGGAGAGATGGCGGAGTTTGTGAAGATAAAGACTGATCCTAAGAGAATATCCTTCCGGCCTGAAGATGAGGCTAAAGAGGTGGAATTCGAGATAAATTTCAATAAGGGAGACATTCCGCCGGGGACATCGACAGCGTTCATAGCTATTGAGGAACGATTTGGAGACCAGCTGGATAACGCTGTTTCTTCTAAATTGCTATTAAAACATAAAATCACTTTCACTGGGCCTTATCCGGACTTATACATCGAAGGATCGCTTAACTTCCATGAGAAAGGCGATGAGATCGAGCTGGTAGCAGAGGTCAAGAATCTAGGGAAAAAAGATATCAACAAAGTACAGACTACATTTTACGTCAATGACAAAGCACAAGAACAGCATGAATTGGAAACTTCTCCTGAAAGCCTTAAGACGAAAGAAACAAAACTGCTTAAGACTGCTATCGAAAAAGATAATTTTAATGCGGCGGGGCAATACGAAGTTTCCGCCATCACTAAATATGATGATCAGGTTTTGGAGCTATACAAAACATTGCTTATGGGAAAGCCGGAAGTGGATATAACTTATTTTGACCGCTACCTGATCGCGCATAAAGTCAACCAATACACCTTGGATCTGCTTAACAAGTGGAACCAGCAGATACGCAATGTCTATGTAGATGTAGAAGTATTCAAAGGAGAACAGAAAGTAGATGCGTTCAGGACACGTTCTGTGGACATCGAAGCGGAAATGATGCAGAGAGTATCGGATTATCTGGATGCGAAAGATAAAGGCCCGGGAGAGTACAGGTTTGAGATGACTGTGCATTTCTGGAGTTTAGTACGGATGGATGAAAAGAAATTTATTTTCCAGACAGATCTAGTGACTGAAGAAGATGCTAAGAGATTGAGCCTGGCTCCGCCGTCATTATCTGGAGCGGCGACTGGCTACGGAGGCGGAACATTCTCAACTGTCGCGCCATGGCTATTGATAGGAATATTGCTGGGAATCATCGGATTCTATATCGCTTGGCGTTACTTAAATAGGAAGCGGTATGAAGACGGAAACAAGCCGTTTTAGGAAGATAAGAGACTAAAAAAGGGTTCTGGTTAATCCTTAGCTGTTAAATTTCGGCTGGTAACTATCTGCTGTTGGAGAGCTTTTGTCAGAAGCTCCTTGCGTCCGCTTGTTTTTCTTATTCTATTGAAAATCAAACTTATATATAAGCCTTATATAAGTAATATTAAATTGGATTACCTCCCCCTTTAAAATCCCAAAAAATAGTAACATTTAAATATAAGTAATATTTTTGAGTATTATCATATGGTTATTGATGCGGAGATATTACATGACATTTGATGTTGGAACAATTTGGGAACTTTATGGCTTAAAGACCAATCCTTTCTTCACAGACCCTTTACTGATTTTTGGAGGGGATATAGATTTAAAAATAGGATTTATAGGCAGAGAAGAGGAAACAAAAAGATTAAGAAATGTAATCTACAGCAATAACGGAAGTAGGATATTAGTTTCTGGGGACGTAGGAATAGGAAAAACTACTTTTGTTAATTATGTAAGGGCTATTGCTTCACAAGATAAGTTTTTTACAACTTTAAAGGAGATAGCAGTTCAACCAGAATGGAATGGAGCGGATTTCATTCTTAATACTTTATCAGCGATATATTACACCATCAAATTAAGGATTGATATTGAACCAACCATAATAAATAAAGAATTGTTAAGAAAATTAGAACTTTTAGTAGATATAGTTGAAAATAAAGATAAGAATTATTCTTTAAATATTGGGGCAGTAGGAGGGGGGTATGGTACTACATCTAACATCAACATTCCTTCTCCAAACATTCATTCATTACACTTATTTTTTGAACAAATAATTCAAGAGATTAAAAAGAACTCTTATAGAGGAATAATTTTACATTATAACAATCTTGAAATCTTAGAGATAAAACAATTACAAACGTTATTCCAATCAATAAGAGATTTCATACAAACTAGAGATACCCACTTTATATTTATTGGAAATTTAATCGTTCCTCAGATTATAACTCAAATTAAAAGAGTTAATTCAGTCATGTCTGATACACCAATCATATTAGAGAGTTTAAATGTTAAAGAAATTAAAAAATTATTAGATACTAGAATAAATCTTCTTTCAAGTCCTTATCTTAAAGTAAGTAAACCTTATGAAGATGAAGTCATATCTAGATTATATAGTTTATACGAAGGAAATTTAAGATATATTCTTCATAGTATGTCTACAGTATTCCAAGAAATAATTAAAGATAGTCCCCTCATAATTACAAATAAAGAATTAACAAAAGTTCTCTCCGAAACTGCTAAAAAAAGATGGCTTAGCAAATTAACTGATTGGGAAAAAGAAGTCTTATTTCTTATATTGGAAGAAGGAGAAATTACAAATAAAGATATTGCCCAAAAATTAAGAAAACAAAAACAAAATGTATCTAAAGTAACTAATAAACTATTAGATTTATGTGCAATAAAAGTAAAATCAATTCAAGGAAAAGAAAAATTCTTTACAGTTGAACATTCTATTAAATGGTTTTTATTAGAAAAAGAAGCTCAGCCTACAAAAAAGATAAATCAAGAACAAAATATTCAAAAGATTTTAGGAGAATGGGATAAATAAATTGCTCCCTTCTTTTACCAGCCTTTACTTAAAGAAAATCCTGAAAAGCAGCTATCCCCAGCCCTGAAGGGCGGGGATTTACGCCGCTTTTCCAATACGGATTTTCTAAAATCAAAAATAGCGAAATCCCAGCAAGTATT
>CAYIZT010000079.1:0-4155 GCA_964368095.1 uncultured Methanosarcinales archaeon | reverse complement strand
CATCCCTAACGAAAAACTATTGGAGATTGCGCCGCACCTGCCTCTGCAGACCGCCTTCAAAGTGGCCGATGAAATACTCACTAATGCGGTAAAAGGCATCGCCGAACTAGTGACCAGGACTGGTTTAGTAAACCTTGATTTTGCTGACGTTAAAACCATCATGGGCCAGGGTGGCGTAGCTCTTATCGGGGTTGGCGAATCCGACGGGGAAAACAGAGCCGATGAGTCGGTGCAGAAAGCTCTTGACAATCCTCTTATCGACGTGGATATCTCCAATGCTACTGGAGCTTTGATCAACATTTCAGGAGGAGAAAATTTAACCCTCGATGAAGCCAGGCGTATCGTGCAGACAGTATCCAGCAGCCTTGATCCTAAAGCAAAAATCATCTGGGGAGCGCAGATCTACAAAGATTTAGAGAAGACTATCCGCACCATGCTTATCATCACCGGAGTCAGCTCAGATCAGATTTTCGGCGAAGAGAACACTTATTTCGGACAAAAAAAAGAAGAATTAGAATCGGAATTAGGGATAGATTTCATGGGCTAGGAACGACCTTCCTTGTACTTATTTTAACACATCCCTTTCTCACCTTTCTTGTCGCTAACTATGTCACTTTATAGTGATTAATCTAGAAACTATTATAAATAAACTAAACAATTTCTTAGTATGATTGAAATCTTACAACTACCTGAACCCAGTACAAGAGAATTTCAAGATTCTTTGAACCGGATGGGCGTCGAAAATAGAGTTACCACAGAGATTCCACAAGGGATCGTAAGTGGGGGAATAGTCAATCCTGACTCAGTTAAAAGAGCCCTCGGCTGGAGAATCAGGAAGAAAAAAAGACCAGTAGTAATAGGCGGAAACGGCAACTATCACCATCTAACCTATGGATTGTGTGCTAATATAGAAGAACCATTCGGTTATATCCACATAGACAGGCACAGTGATTTTGGCGATAAAAATTCGCCATATATCTGCATGGGGGGATTTGTGGAACATCTTTTATCACGTACCAATGCCCAGGCAGGATTACTTATCGGCTGCGATCAAAGGATTGAAACACCTACCATACCCTTTACCCATTTAGGAGAACTTAATGAACGATTACGCAGTGAACTTATCGGTTTTCCAGATAACGTGTATATCAGTGTTGATCTTGATGTTTTGGTGCCTTATCAGTTTAATTCCGGATACGATACCGGTAAAATGACTTTAAGACAATTATTCCAGGCACTTGATACCATCGTAGGCCAGAAGAAAGTCATCGGCGGGGATATCGTAGGGTACCTCGGAAATGATGCAGAGTCGCTGGATTCTGCATTAGAATGCATTTTAAAAATCCATAGTCACGTCACAAATTAGCAAAACCTCCTAGCTCTGTCCTGAATAGGGTTAGCATCAATACACGAACGATAGATTTTATATTATTTTGATTGCGGATGGGGGCGCCCCTTACGGGAGGGAACCGCACTAAAATTATCAATACTAAAAGTGAGTCGATGCTAACCCTAAACAAAGCAGAGATTCAGAACATAGCAAAACCGACCATAATCTTTATAAACCACGCCCCTGTTTTTCTCGCTATGGAAGTGCAGGACACTAAGGCGCAGAAAGTAAAAAGATTTATAAAAGAAGCCCTTCGCGTACTCCGCATCACTAAAAAACCGTCTAAGGAAGAATACAAAAGTATCGTCAAGGTAACCAGCTTGGGAATAGCGGTTATCGGTGCGATGGGCTTTATCATCTTCCTGGTAAAACAGCTTTTATTTTAACATGTCAACGCAAATATACGGGTTAAGGACTGCAGCAAACAGAGAAGATCAGGTAGTAGACTATCTAATCTCCAAACTGCAGAAACTGCCAACCCAAGGCATAATTGCAGTTATCAGGCCGCATGGTATGCGTGGATACATCTTTGTTGAAGCGACCTCTAAAGGCGACGCAGAAGCTACGCTGCAAGGCGTTCCCTATGCACGCGGTTTGTTGCCTAGCGAGATTCCCTACGCTGAGATCGAGCATATGCTGGAGCAGGTAAAGATAGAGATGAATATCCGCAAGAATGATATTGTAGAGATCATCTCCGGACCATTCAAGCGGGAAAACGCTAAAGTTATCAGGATCAACAAACAAAAAGAAGAGATTGTGGTCGAATTATTGGAAGCTGCCGTGCCTATCCCTATCACTGTAAAGATGGATGCAGTCAAGGTAATTAGAAGGGAAGAAGGCGCATCTGAAGAGAAAGACGAATAAAATACTTAGTTTTTTAGGTCTAATCTTTTTTATTTCTAATCTAAATTTGATTTAAAATTTTTATTTAATAAGCTATTAAGAAGTCATAAATAGGCGGGAAATCTTCTCACCACGCATTAAATAAAGCAACGACTTTATTTATGCACAAATGTGATAGTTTTCACATTTTGTGGACTAAAGTCCGTGGCTTGCAAAGAGAAGATTTCTTGACTCCGCCTATTGTGACATAAATAACCAGAGCCATTCGTCCATTGGCTGAAGCCAATGGCTTCTGGTTATTTAATGTGATGCTTTATCTAATCTATACGTGCATGTACATCGTAAGTAAAGCCATATTTTACTTTGCATCCTTCCATAATTACTTTTAATTCTTCTTCACTAACGTCACCTACTACCGAAAGTCTTGTATCTTTCTTGGAATTGGCAGTTCTATCACTTTGAACTGCTACCCCTTTACCATGAGCTTTAACATTACTACGGATCATATGGGAAACAGAATTGATCATCCCGCGATCAATTTTATTGACGACGACTGTAAATCTCCTTCTTTTCTTCAGTTCATCTTCGAGATGTTGGACAGAGGTAAGGACTTTAGAAGCAAAGTATTCCTGCAACAAACTTTCTGGGAAACTTGGAGAACCAAAAGCACTTCTCATATCAAATCGGTCTTTTAGTGCATTCTCCATCAAAGAGATATACAGTTCTCTATCAGAAGAAGGAATTACTGCTGCCGGATAGCCTTTTTGATGCAGATAAAAATTCTGCACTAGACGTGCTGCCCTTCCATTCCCATCTAGATAGGGATGTATTCTCACCAGCTCGATATGTAACTCTGCTGACATTATGACCGGATGAACTCTTTCCGTCTGTGATTTATAGATAAGATTATCGACATGATGGGCTATCCTTGCTGGTTCTGATGCAAAAAATGGCCCGAATTGTACCAGACTATTTCTGAAATAAGCGGTAACGTTGACTTCTGGTTCAATGATAGATCCAAGTCCTGCTAATGTGCTGGCTGAAATACCGTACTTTTGCAGATAATGCCATCCTTCTTTAATATGCTCCAACGCTCCTTTTTCTGCCTGTTCACTTTGTCTCTTACCTTTAGTTTCTCCCAATAATTCCAAACTATAGGAGTGTTTTGCTGCTTCCTGGCGAAGAGCTGCATCTGCTTCGGTATGGACCTTATTAGAATATTCAGGGTGAGCATTAATTCTACCCACAACCTCATCGATCCTCTCTATTGTTTTATTGTTCATGATGAGAGGATAATAGAAATCACACTTATAAATCTTCCCATAAAATTATCACTTAAAAGTAACAACAAGCCTTAAGCATCGACCATTTCAATCTCGATGTTAAGTCCCTCAGGAATAGGCACTCTCATCACCAGACGCAAAGTCCTTTCATCTGCAGCCAAATCAATCATGCGCTTATGTACTCGCATTTCATAGCGTTCCCAGGTTGCCTTACCTTCACCGCAAGGTGATTTTCTGGTGGCGATCTTAAGCTTTTTAGTCGGTAAAGGGATAGGACCATACAGTTTTACTCCGGTCTTATCAGAAATATCTTTAATGTCAGAACACACTTTATTCAATCGGTCTATATCCGTACTGGCTAATTTGATTCTGGCTCGTTGGGTCATAGTGTTTTACATACACAATAAACATGGCCTGTTTACTGTGCTTCCTTTTTTACTTTTTGATACTTGTTTTGAAATTGATAAAATGTAAATAAAATAAAAACAAATTTACATCTGTTTCTTCACAACATCCATGCACATACCAGCTGCTACGGTGACACCTGAGTCACGGATAGCGAACCTGGACATCTGCGGGATAGCTGTGTTTTTCTCGATGACAACCGGCTGCATCGGCTTTAAGCGTACTATTGCTGCA
>CAYIZT010000078.1:0-4247 GCA_964368095.1 uncultured Methanosarcinales archaeon | reverse complement strand
TTATCGAAAAGAAGATTCTCAAAGTTCAAACCGTAGGGAAAAGCTCTTTATGTTCATTGGATGAGAAATACTTCGGGACTCAGGTATACACTGCTGAGGATGAGAGAAAAGAGGAGATTCTCAAAAACAAGAACATTAATCAACTCTACAAAGAAATTATGTCCAAAGTAAAGACTAGTTCTTTTATCTTACTCTTATTTGGTTCTTACGCAAAAAACAAACAAACAAGATCCTCAGATATTGATCTTCTCTTCATCTCAAATGAAAGCAGCTTTGAAACTATAATTTCAGATATCCTGTCATTACTTCCATTAAAAACTCATGCTCTGGTCTTTACAGAAGAAGAATTTATCAGGATGAAAGATTCGAAAAAATCAAATGTAATCCAGGAAGCAATAGAAAGCAATATAATATTCTATGGAATTGAAGCATATTACAGATTGAAAAATGCTTGACGAAAAACGGATTAAAGAAGCGGAATCAAATGTGAGGCAATATCTGCAAGATAATCTGCTCAAGAAACAGACGAATGAAACAGCCAAAGCAATGTATCTTGAAAATGCAGATATTTCATTGGAAACGGCTAAGAAACTTCTTGCTTTGGAAAGTGAAAACTATCATCCTTATCTTTGGGTGATCGTACCTTCCTACTATTCAATGTATTACATTGCTAATGCTGTCCTCTTAAAATTGGGCTACAAGGTAGGAGATAAAATAAGTCACAAAATAACAGCTGATGCTATTATCGTCTTTGTCAGAAATAAGCTCAAGAAAAATCTCCTAGAAGAATACGAAAATGCTCAGAAAGATGCTTTGGAACTTACATCTCAGAAAGCAGACGCTTTATTGAAATCGCTTGATGAAGAACGTGAGAAGCGGTCAAAATTTCAATATCAAATGGATGAGCAAGCTAAAAGAGGAAAAGCTGTTACTTCATTGGAAAGAGCAAAAGAGTTTGTTTTTGAGATGAAAAAATTGCTGTAAGAACAGAGCTAGTTTTATTTTAAATGAATCCCCCAACTGCAGCAGCTGCGGGGTAGTCAAAAATGCTCGTGAGCACACCAGTGGAATGACTTGATTAAAGAAAATGCTGAGAAGCGACTATCCCCACCTTAAAAGATGGGGATTTTCGCCGCTTCTCCGAGACGCATTTTCTAAAGTGAAATATAGCGAAATCCCTTTAAGTGATGACTCGCATTCATCCCCAGGATGAATCCAGGGGATTTCTGCTTATTTCACTTAAACCCACGCGGTAATAAAAATCATAGAAACGTGCTGGTAAAGATCTTCTTAAAGAATCCAAGCTGTGGCTTTTCTTCGTGCAATTCTTGGATCAATTCTTTCTGTTTCTTGTTCAGCTTGGTTGGAACAACTACATGCACAATGACCATCTGATCTCCTTTATCCGAGCCGTGCAAAGAAGGCATCCCTTTTCCACGCATACGCATGATTGTTTCCGTCTGCGTACCGGCAGGTATAGTCAATTTTGCTTTTCCATCGATAGTCGGCACTTCTATCTCGTCGCCTAAGACTGCCTGCGAAAAGGAAATAGGAACAGCCAGATGCAGATCATTGCCTCTTCTTTGGAATAACTCATGAGGTTCAATGCGGATCTGCAGGTAAAGATCTCCCGCCGGACCGTTGCTGTCTCCGATCTCTCCTTCACTAGAGATGCGTAATCTCATCCCATCCTCGATTCCTGCAGGGATGGAAACTTCAAGGTCTTTTTTCCTTCTGACCAATCCTTCTCCTCCGCAATCATCACACAAATCCTGAGGCAATTCGCCTTTTCCGTGACAATAAGGGCAAGGGCCGGTCTGCTGGAATAAGCCAAAGGGAGTGCGCTGCGTTTTTTTCAGATAGCCTGAACCATGACAATGAGGGCAGGACTCAAATTTGTATGCTCCTTTCCCTTGACATTCACCGCAGCGTTCCAGCTTGTTCAAAGAGATGGCTTTAGAACTTCCTGCGTATGCTTCTTCCAAGGTGATTTCAGTTTCATACAACAGGTCAGCTCCACGGCGCATTTTCCTTCCGCCGCTCCTGCTCCCGCCAAATAGATGGTCAAAAACATCATCGAAGTCGCCGAACATGCCAGACCTAAACTGGGACATCACATCAGAATAATCAAATCCCTGCTGGAATCCAGTTCCGCCGGCGCCGGAGAAAGATTCGCTGCCAAACTGGTCATATTGCTGTCTCTTTTTATCATCGCCTAAAACCGAGACCGCTTCATTTATTTCCTTAAATTTTTCTTCATATTCCGATTTTTTATCTTCTGGAGCGCGGTCAGGGTGATGCTTCATCGCTAATTTTTTAAATGCTTTTTTGATCTCTTCCTTGGTAGCATTCTTCTGCACACCTAAGAGATGGTAGTAATCTTTATTGGCCATTCTGCATCACCCGGTAATTATGAACTTTTTCCTGAGATTTTCCATAATATTTTTCCTGATATTTTTCTTGAGATTTTTCCTGATGGATCTTACCTTTTTCTCCCGATATTTCCGAAGCCAGTTCATCCGAGGTAAATGAAAGATTAGAAAATAGTTTTTGTTCATGTTCCCTTATTTTTTCTTCATACATTTTCCACACTTCTTCACCACGCGAATAGCGCTGGCGGAGGTAATCCAACCGTTCTGGAACAGTGACTATCTTTTCACGCAAGACACGCAGATCAGCATAATGCACGATCAACTGCTCCCAGCTGGGATTTTCATTCTTGGAGCTGCTTACATCTCGCAGAGACAAGGCCAGCTCCGGGTATAGATCCTTAAAGATTTGGTAGGCCATCTCCCCTTCGTAATGCTGGGGATATTTCATCTGCATCTCTTTCCAGAAGGCAGCTTGTTCAGGAGTGATGACCGCATCTTGGTGAAACTTATTTTTTCCAAAATCAGGTATAGCTACCATCTTGCAAAGATCATGGAAGTAAGCAAGACAGCTTACAAATTCGACTTGGACAGGAATTTTTTTCTTCTGCAGCTGACGCGCTAAAAACACAGCCACTTCCCTTACTTTGCAGCAATGATGGAATATATTGTCAGGTACTTTATACTCGCTAAAATAGTCCATGCATTGCTTTTCTGTAGGAAGTTCCATAGAAAAATAAAAAAGTAAGAATAGTTAAAAAAACTATGCTTTACCTTTTTTCTTCTCTTTGCCTTTTTCTGTGAATTCAGCATCGACGACTTTTTCTTTGCCGTCGTGGCTGTGGTGTCCTTCAGATGCTTCTTCGGCGTTGCTTCCTTGGTTTTGCTGCTTAGCTTGCTGCGCGGCTGTCTCTTGGTAGATCTTGGATCCGATTTCCTGTACAGTCTTGTTCAGCTCTTCGATCTTAGCATTGATAGCTGCAACATCTTCTTCTTTCTTGGCAGTTTCCAGTTCGGAGATCTTGGCCTCGATCTTATTTTTGGTATTTGCATCAACTTTGTCCTTGAACTCTTCCAGGACTTTCTTGGTTTGGAAGATCATCGATTCAGCATTGTTGTCAGCTTCAATCTTTTCTTTCTTCTTGGCATCTTCCGCTTCGTGCAGTTTAGCTTCTTCCTTCATCTTTTCAACTTCATCTTTGCTGAGATTTCCGCTGCCGGTAATCTTTATCTTATGTTCCTTTCCGGTTCCTTTATCCTGAGCGCTGACGTGCAATATGCCGTTAGCGTCGATATCAAAAGTAACTTCTACCTGAGGCACTCCGCGCGGCGCGGGAGGTATGCCTACCAGATCAAAATGGCCAAGAAGCTTGTTATCGGTGAACATAGGCCGTTCTCCTTGCGCAACCCGGATGGTCACTGCAGTCTGATTGTCAGACGCGGTGGAAAAGATCTGCGATTTCTTGGTAGGGATAGTAGCATTTCTTTCGATAAGCTGGGTAAACACTCCGCCAAGAGTCTCGATCCCCAATGATAATGGGGTGACATCTAACAATAAGACATCTTTGATGTCTCCGGAAAGGACCCCAGCCTGTATCGCTGCTCCTACCGCTACTGCTTCATCGGGATTGACAGATTTGTCTCCTTCCTTGCCGGTGAGTTTCTTTACTAATTCCTGCACCGCAGGTATCCTGGTCGATCCGCCGACAAAAATTACTTTATCGATTTTTGCCGGTGTAAGTTCAGCATCACGCAGCGCGTTTTTAACAGGAGCTTCTAATCTCTTGATGATATCCGCGATCAGTTCTTCAAACTTAGCCCTGGATAATTCTTCCTTGATATGCTTCGGCCCATGCTGGTCTGCAGTGATGAAAGGGA
>CAYIZT010000077.1:0-4255 GCA_964368095.1 uncultured Methanosarcinales archaeon | reverse complement strand
GACCGCCGGCTCCGACCAGAACAATTTTGCCGCTGGCATCGATCGTTTCCTGGAAGCAGCCATAGGCAGGATTGCCTCTGCTATCAAGAGCGCCAGGCATTCCTTTCTCGACCCATGGCCGATATCCCGGCCGGGCAGAATTACTGCAAGCCTGCTGACAGCTTACATCCTGTCCGATGATATACTGGTCTGAACCTGGAGGCCGATAGGCCATCAGATCCCCTGCACCGGCATGTAATTCTGCTTGTTGTATCGTCAAACCGAAATCATGGACTTGCTGCAGCCGGACAATGCTGCCTCCGTTATCCAAAATGGTAGCAGAATTCTGGTTGGCGTAATATAAGATATTTTTATTGTCCATATAACAGGTAAATTCTCCTTTGGTCATCAGTCTTGATGCTTTAAGATTAGGATTTGCGATGTTCGTATTTTTTTCTATCAATTCGCCGCAGTTCTCCCGTTCACGCAATGGAATCCCTCGGCCTGAAGCGGCGCATTGATTTTGCGCGGCAATGACTGCATCGACTTCTTCTTTTTCTTTTGAAGCGGTCCATCCGGCTGGGACTGACCTGCACAATACTCTGTCTCCGGTCCATCTATACGCTTGGTCCAATACTTCTTCAGCTTTCCATAAGCTGGTAGTGGTAGGACATAAAGTTTCAAGAGATTTTGACATATCGGTCCAATCGCCGCGTAATCCTCGCGCATCAAATATTCCTGCGGCGGTCAATTCCTGCCAATGTTTTATTTCACTTTCCAGATAATATTTCTGCTGATCGCTTGGACATTGTTCTTCTTTCGCTTTGGCTTTAGTAAAATATACTTCCAACTTTGAACTTACTATCCTTGAATATCTAGTCGCCAATCTTCCTAAGAAAGACGCGATCCAGGTCACCCCGGTAACTAAAATAGCTTTTTCCAGATAAGGCAAAACAATATCGATTTTGTCGATGGTGAATTCGATTGCATCTAACCCTTCTTCAGCGATGAAATCAGGAAGCATGTCTTTACTATCCACAGGGATATCGATGAAATAAGCTAAATCCTGGCAGGAAACTTGTGTTTTCAGTTCGCCCATCTTTCCCCCGCCGAGATTCTCGCGGTAATTTACTGTTATTTTCAGCGGGAAGACGATCTGCCTCTTTTTGAAATCATCCCAGAAATCACTTTCCTTTTTACTGAATTTTTCCGTGGTAAACAATGATGCAGTCACGTACCAAGCGGTTTTTTGTGGATTAGGAGTCAACTGCGGAGTATTTGGAAAGATGGTACAACCCATTTTTGTCGCATCATCTTCCAGCATTCCCTGCGTGCAGGCTTTTTCAAACCGCACATTAGTTACTTCAAACGCATCCTGTCCTCCCGTAGATACGCCTGAACCGCGATAACTCAGATTAAATACAGCATTTACCGATTCACGGCCATCGTCCAATAGAGTAGGATTCAATCGCAACGGCCCTTGGAAGCGCGCCATAGCCTGCACATCAAAATCCATATCAGAAGAATAACAAGTATTCACCGTCGCCTGCCTCTTGGCATAACCGGTCTTTCCGCTTCTATCTTCCGCAATGAGGTATACCTGATAAGTAAACTTCTGCGCATTTTGAACTTGTTCAGTACGGAAAATAGATTCTTGCTGCAGCCCGGCAGGAACTTCTCTAGGGGCAAGATCTTTCAAACTTACTGGAGGATATTCAAAATTAACTTCACTAAATGTAAACGCGCCGGCCTCATCTGCAGTCACTTCTTCCCATGCTTTATCAAAAGTAGGGGTGAAATCATAACTCAGCGGCCTGAAGATAAACAAGAATACTTTCGCTCCAGGCTCCGTTGTCCCAGAAATATCCGTCTCGGCATTCCCCTGATAATATTCCTTTCCTTTGGCAAAATCAAATTCTACAGTCGGTGCCTTGGTATCAGAAACGACGCTCACTTCTGTCTCTGTAACCCAGCCTGCCGTGTCGGTGATCACGATCAATATAGTATTTTTTCCTTCTTCAAGGGATACTTCTGCTTTCAGTGCTGTCCCTTCACCTTTAGCTACAGATTCACCAGCCATAAAAACTTCATAAGAGCTTGCTTCGGAGATTGTTCCTGAAAGAGTTATTTTTTTATCACCGGTAAATTCAGGAAGAGGCGCAAGCTGCAAGGTCGGCTTGTTCGTATCAGCAAATACTTTCCCTTCCACCGATGCGCTATTTCCTGCAGAGTCAGCTGCCTCGATCTTGACTGTGCTTTCCACATCGTTCGCTAATGGGATTTCAGTAAGCGTAAAGCTTCCGTCTATCACAGTAGTGCTTTGCAACTGCGCGCCATCGACATATGCGCGGACTATCGCTCCGGCTTCTGCTGTTCCAGAAATACTTAAACTATTTCCCGCTACCGCTTTGGGGATCTCTACTTTTATTTCCGGCGGGATGGTATCCGGAACAGGAGTGCTGAATGAATAAAGATTGCCTGCGTTGTCATCGACAACGGCGCCGCTCTGCACTTTGTAATAATAAGTGGTGTTCGCAAATAGTCCAGACAGCTGTACGCTGTGATTCAGCACGTTACTTGCATCTCCTACCGGATTAAGATTCTGCTGGGAAGTACCATAATTTACCAAACTGTTTGCCGGCTCATCCGTTTCCCACCATACTTCTGCTTCTTTTGAAGAGGTAACCTTAACCTGGACATTAGATATTTCTAAGGCGCTTGCTAATGGAAGATTCAGGAATAATGTTATCACTAACAGCACCAATCCATTCCACATCCTCTTTTTGTTATCCATCTGCCTGTTTTTCGTTGTTATCAGTTTTTTAAGTTTTTTAGGTCATATGATATTCATAAGATCATTATTTTATTTCCGGTGCCGGAACATATCTGCTATATTCGCCTACATTTGACATCAGATCAAACATCTTCTCTTCATTGTTGGTATCCCTGCTTACTACATGGATCACTACTTCTTCTGCATCTATCAAAGCGTCCCATGGCACATTCCAGTTCCCTTTGTAGCCGCCGACATATTTTTCTCCACCCAGCACAGTAACTTCCAGCTCATATGTAAAATCAGCTTTTGATAACAACTCCAAATTATCTGCTGCTTCCACCGCTTCTTTATCATCAGTCTGCGCTTTGGTGATGCTTGATTCATGAAATGGAGTTGTTGGCAGGTCATCTTTTTTTCTGAAGATTACTTTCACTAAACCTAGCTCTTCGGCTTTCAATGGCACGGCGGGGCCTATTTCTTCAGGACCGGCAAAATTATGTTTGACTATTCTTATTTTGTTTGCAGGAAGCAAGTAAACCGGAACTAGATCCAAATCTACATCCTTACCGGCCGCAGTCATTACTCGTTCCCAGCTTTCTTTATATCCTTCTTTCGTCCCGCGAAGAATACCGCCCACACAGTAAGGGAAGTTAGCGGTATACCCTGCTACATTTCCCCTTCCGCCAAAGTCATATTCAGTCGGGAACATTTCACACCTGTACCGCAGACAGGTAAAACTGGTCTGCACTCCTTCTAACGGTTCCCGATCGTAAACTCCTGTGTTTTCATTTTCTATCAATTCATGCGTAAAGATGGTCATGGGAATATTTCTCACTCCGCAATAATCTTCATCGGAGACCGTCGAAACAAAATAGGAAGGTCTTGGGATGGCTTCTTCTCCACGATCCGGATTATTTCTTACTACGTGCACAGTAAAAGCAATCTGGAAAGTGTATCCAGTCGTTTCATCCTTGACTTTTACTAACACTGGGTACACCAGATCATAAGTGAATTTCCAGGTCTGGATGCACAGGAATGACAACAGATCGCTGCCGCCCAACTGCGAGCTTTGCATCTTGTTGCCCACTAACGGAGTTACGCTAAATGTATATGGATAAGTCTGATCAAAATTAAACAACACGCTCACTTCTGGATACCTGAATTCATCGCCTACATTCCACACATAGTGATTCTGGTAATAGGTTAAATCTTCGGGAAATTCGACATAATCGGTCCCTTTAACTTTCAATTCCTGTATATTTATGCGGGCTAATTCCAGCAAGGTGTTTTTTACCTTCTCTACATTCCACCGCTTTTTGCTGCAGCTCAATTCCATTCCCGCAACCGGGACATCCGGATGCTCTAAGGCGATCAGGTCTTGAGTTACATCTTCCAGCTTGAGTGTCCCCATCTCCTTTTCTACAACAATTCTCGCAACAGTATACACATCCTGTAATTTGACCGGAGATTCAGCTACATGATCGATGACTTCAGTGATGA
>CAYIZT010000076.1:0-4280 GCA_964368095.1 uncultured Methanosarcinales archaeon | reverse complement strand
GCTTCGCTCGGGTCACTCGCTATTAGGTGGGAACTGTGCATTTTGACTTACGAATGCGCCTCTGGTCTATTGACCAGAGGAAATGAGTCTATTATACCCAACAAACATTTAAATAAAATCCCTCTTTCTAAAGAGCATGGTTCTAGAAAAATTAGGGGATTCCCTGAAGAACACTTTAAGCAAGATCAGCAAGTCGCTTTTTGTAGATGAAAAGCTGATCAATGAACTGGTAAAAGACATCCAACGGGCGCTTCTCCAATCGGATACCAATGTGCAGTTAGTGTTTGATCTAAGCAAGAAAATAAAAGAGCGGGCTTCCGAAACCACGCCTGCAGGGATTACCAAGCGCGAGCATCTGGTCAAAGTAGTATATGACGAATTGACCAATTTCTTAGGCAAGGAAGCGCATGAGATTAAGATTACCAAAAAGCCGACGCAGATAATGTTAGTCGGCCTATTTGGAAACGGAAAGACTACTACTGCCGGAAAGCTGGCTAAATTCTACAAGAAGCGCGGATATAAAATTGCAGTGATGCAGACCGATACTTGGAGGCCGGCCGCTTATGATCAGCTGGAACAGTTGGCCAAAGAGGTAGGAGTTGATTTTCTGGGGATTAAAAAGGAAAAAGATCCAGTCAATATTTATCTCGCTTTTGAAAAAAAATTGAAAGAGTATGACTTGATTATCGTAGATACGGCTGGAAGAGATGCGCTTTCCGAGGAATTGATCTCAGAGTTGAACAGTCTTCATCAGGCGGTTCAGGCAGATGAAAAATTATTAGTCATTTCCGCTGATTTGGGACAAGCTGCCCAGAAGCAGGCGCAAGCGTTCCATGACACCTGCGGCGTAACCGGAGTTATCGTCACAAAATTAGAAGGTACGGCAAAAGGCGGCGGGGCGTTGTCAGCTTGCGCGGTCACCAAAGCGCCTATTGTCTTTATTGGAGTAGGAGAGAAACAAGACGATCTAGAATTATTCCATCCTCAGCGGTTCGTAGGCAGATTGATAGGCATGGGCGATATCGAATCTTTGCTAGAAAAAGCAAAGGAAGTGATCACGGAAGAAAATGCGAAAGATATGCAGGAAAAATTCCTGAAAGGCGATTTCAATTTAGTTGACTTGTATCAACAGATGTCTTCGCTCAAGAAGATGGGATCTTTTGGAAAATTAATGGAAATGATCCCGGGAATGGGTTCATTGAAATTACCTAAAGATATGCTAGAGGTGCAGGAAGGGAAGCTGGAGAAATGGAAATATGACATGGACAGCATGACTAAAGAAGAATTGGAAGATCCGGAAATTATTTCTGCTGAACGGATCGACAGGATTGCCGTAGGTTCAGGATTGAAAGTAGGAGAAGTCCGCGAGTTATTGAAACAATACCGGCAAAGTAAAAAATTGATGAAGATGTTCAAAGGAGAAGGGGATATCAATAAGATGATGAAAAAAATGAGTGGTAAGATGCCGAAAGGATTTGGTGGAATGTTATGGAAATGCGTTATTCTCTTGCTTTGTATCGTTCAGATTTAACTGATTCAAATCAAAAAATTATCCCTATCGGAGTGCTGGTGGTTGACGAAAAAGATAAAAAATATGCCTTTAAAAGTTTAGAAAATTTCCAGGGTATAGCCGGCGAAGATTATATCAGCAGGTCGATTTGGGACAGTCTTCCTGAAATCCTTGAACAAGAGTTTGAAGGATACTGCGAAAACCCAAACCATGATCTGTATAAAGATCTGGTCGGCAGATATCACGGATTTATAAGCCAGGTTATAGAAGATTCAGTGCATTCGAGCATCACTTTTTCTGATTCTGAGCCGATAGAAAGAGCGAAAGACCTGGAGCAGACCTGTAACGACATTTTTCAAAAAAAAGTGTTAAGAGCCCTGAACTAAAAATAAAAATCCCAACCACCGCAAGGGTGAGGTATTTTTAATGTTGAGAACACCCATAAATCTGACAACAAACTTGCAGACCCAACCACCGCAAGCAGTGGGGTATTCTCAACAAATAATTTATTCATCCTGCGGTAATTCTTTTCTGAAGCCGCATTTCTTGCAGTATTGGACTTTAAACAACCCATCAGCATAACGATGCTGGCCTTCGTGCAATGTTTTACCGCATTCTGGACAATTAGTAAGCATATGGTTATCAAAAGTATCTAAAACACTTCAGTTTAAATATATTTTTATTCAGAAGGGTAAAAACTGCTAAGGATGGCCTGTAGATCAGAGTAGTGGTCTTGGACGTCGATAGGAAAACTATGTTGCAGGACATTTTCTGGAAGCTGTTTATTTTTTCCACAATCGATATAAGAATCAATCAATAATAACTGCACTCCCCTGCAAAGATCCCCCTCAACTTTATCCAATTGGGCGATGTAGTCTTCCAAGCAGCCGTACAGGATATTCACCTTCAAGGCAGGTTCCAAATCATCATCTATAATTAATCTACTTTCATAAGCACCATCGAGAGGAGGAAAGGATTTACTTACAAATAATTTTTGTATCAGGCCGTAATCCCAATAACCTAATGCAAATCTCCCTTTTCTGCCGATTAAACCATTTTTTCTTGCAGTAAGCTCAATTTGATGCTGACGAGCGAAAGCTCTGACTATATTTTTTAGTGACATGTTCACAACTCAATTATTTTTCCGGTTTTTCCTACATTGATTACTCGTGTAGAGCCAATAACTTCCTCAATGCCATGCGTTTCGTGGACGTGCCCGCAGATATGCACATCCGGCTTAAATTCTTCAATAGCTCTTCGCACACCTAGACTGCCAGGGAATATTCCTAAACCTATTATGCTTTCACTAGGCTGCACGTGAGTGACCATTAATTTCTTTTTAACATCTTTCAGTGAATCATGCGCCTTCTTAAGGGTTTCAAAAAATTCTTTTTCCGATAGTTGATGGATGCCTACATCAGCATAACCGCAGCCGAAAATACCTACATCGCCTACTTTGATGACGTAGCCATGAAGGTTTTTAATTTTGTATTTTTCGGCTAGAAATTGCACTTCAGCGAGCCCTTCATGATTTCCAGGGAGTATAGCCACTTCCAAACCTTTTTCCTTGAACGGGCCTATCAAACCATCCGCATTCCCCTGATGATCGACTAAATCTCCGGCTAAAAGCACTAAATCTACTTTTTCTTTGGCTCCCCTTTCGGCCATTTCCTGTATGAAGAATCGATCCCCATGTACATCGCTCAAGGCTAGGATTTTCATGAAACTTCTGGACCGATAGTTATTTATAAAATATTGTATTGTTAATTGCATAGGGGTAACAAACTTATTTATATGATCAGTTCTTTCCAATATTAGATTATGGACAGTTCGGTTGTCCTGGAAAGGATGCAACCATAGCAGCCTCTGTTCGGTACTCAACAACTACCTCGGTGTCTGGACTATAACTCACCTCGGGCAACCTGTGCTGAATAATGCTTGTGTATGGGGCGAAAAAGATCACCTGTAAAATAAACCAATAGGCACGTTCAGAGTTGGTCGTTATTTCAGGCCACTTTTTCACCGAGTCCAGTATTATCTTATGGCAAAAAAAAAGAGCGTATTAAAAGTAAAAGTAAAGAGAGTTCTTAAATCAAGTAAAAAGCGTGCTTACCTAGGACGCGGCCCAAGCGGCAAACCTAAGCATTCGAAAGTCGCTAAGATGATCAAATTAGCCAAGATGAGGGCTAAGAAGGGCAAAGCTAGAAAAGTAATGGGCAAGAAGAAGAGAAGATAAATCCTTTCGGTTCATTAGAAGAATGAAAGAATACGAGTTATTATCTGGGGAAATAATTAAGCTTTCTGATTTATCTCCTGAAGAACAAAAACAGGTTAGCAGAATAGAAGAGCTAATAGCAAAATCCGAAGATTATTTTGAAATTGAACGCCGAGCATTTGCTCCGCTCATGGAAGGGAAATATTTTACTGTAAAAAGTTTAGAGCAGTTGTATCAATCACTGCGGTATAAAGTATTGCTTGATTTAGTTACGCGATACCATCAAAAATTATTTTCAACAGGAAGAACATAAAATTATCGTTATCTTCTATGGAGAGTTTTAATGGGCGACAAGCTTTTCTTACATGCGAACATAAAAAAGGGAAGGAATAAAATCTACCTTCCTTTCAACTTCAGATCCAAAACAAGATCTTCTAACTTCCGTAAGTCGTACTTAACCGCATCGAATTTGCGCCGCACTTCATTGTCACGAAAATCAAATTTCAATAATTCTCCATAGATGGTATCGACCGCATCTTTGATCTTGATGACTTT
>CAYIZT010000075.1:0-4378 GCA_964368095.1 uncultured Methanosarcinales archaeon | reverse complement strand
TGCTCGGCCGCATAGTTACGGGAGGAATCTGCAATACGGTAAGGATCATCCATTCAGGGCGGAAATTTTTGTGGTCAAACCCGAAGATCATGACATCTTCTTCAGATATTTTTTCTAACCGTGCGCGTATTTCGATAGGGCTTAGGCGAGCTTCTCCTTCGTAGAAGTTGTATGGTTTCTCAATCTTAATTTTGTCCTGTTTTGCATTACAATGCGGACATTTATCCTTAGTCTTGAATTTGCTGACGATCTCTTTTACTTTTCTACGTCTAGTCTCTAGATTATCGAGTTCGCTTTCTTTGTTAAGGACTGCTACATATTTCTTTACCTTTTCTTCTGGAATCAGTACTCGGCCGCAGGATTTACAGGTTGATCTTAGCAGATCAAGGATCTGACGTACAAATTTAATGTGTACCACTGGACGGGCTAACTCTATGTATCCGAAGTGTCCAAGGCTTTCCTTCAATTTTAATCCATCTGTTTTACATATAAGTCCTGGGTCTATTACTCCTAAGCGAAGATCCATCAAACCGCCATCAACTGGATAACCTTCTTTATCATACAGTTCCGGAGTGACTATTTTTGCCGCGGCGGCTTCTACCATCATCTTCGGAGAGATAACTTCAAAAGATATACTGTCAATTTTTTTGTGTACTTCTGTATTCATTTTTTGGCCTTTTATTGTTATTATTTATTTTTTAGTATTTGCTCTTCAAGTGCAGCCTAGGGTAAATCCCCAAAGTCCTGATCTCATCGAGCAGCAATTTGAACGCATAGCTCATCTCTATATGGGATATCTCGGAATTTTCTCCGTAAAGCGGTGAGACTGCTCTTCCTTTTCGGGCATCATAGTATCCCATCAATCCTGATTTTTCACAGACAGGCACAACTACCTTATCTGAGTCAAATCTTTCTTTTAGCAGTAAACTTGCTCCGTGAGCGATGAAAGTGTCCTTTTCCATCTCTCCTAATCTTAGCCCTCCTTCCTTAGCCTTACCTTCAGTAGGCTGTCTGGTCAATAACTGGATTGGACCGCGTGCACGAGCTTGCATCTTGTTTGCGACCATGTGCCGTAAACGTAAGTAGTACATGTTTCCAACAAAAATTCTTGCTAACATCTTTTTACCGGTTCTTCCATCGTAAAATACTTCTGTTCCATCTTCTTTGAATCCTAATTCAGATAGCTGTTTCCGTAATTCTTCTTCTTTTTCAGCTTCAAAGAGCGTACCGTCAACATATCTTCCCGCCAACGCTCCCACTTTTCCGCCTACCAGTTCCACTAGATGTGATACAGTCATCCTTGAAGAGACCCCGTGTGGAGTAAAAATCAAATCAGGAGTGATCCCGCTTTCAGAGAAAGGGAGATCCTGTGGAGGCACTAAGATACCGACGACTCCTTTCTGACCATGACGGCTGGTAAATTTATCTCCTATCTCCGGGATACGTTCATCGCGCAGCCTAACCTGCACTAACTTGTTACCTTCTTCGTTTTCAGTAAGCACGACAAAATCTGCAACTCCCTTCTCTCCGTGTTTTAAGTTTACGGAACTTTCACGTCGGGTTGCTGCAGCCAGATTGTACTCGTCCATGCTGCTCAAGAATCGCGGCGGGCTGGTCTTACCGATAACTACATCCCCTTCATCTACCTTAGCCTCAGGGGATAGGATCCCGTCGCTTTCCAAGAAGCGGTAATCGTGTTCGCTGCGATATCCTTTGACTTCTTTGTCAGGAGTGGAAATTTCGTCGATAAGTCCTCCGGAGTAGCGCAGTTCTTGTGCTTCTACCGGCCTGAAATATGTACTTCGTGATAGTCCCCGTTCAACGGAAGCTTTGCCTAAGATGACTCCGTCTTCCATGTTGTAACCGTCGTAGCTCATTACAGCGACAATCATGTTCTGTCCAGAAGGGTGTTGATCGTATTCAGTGATGTCGTGGATCTTGGTCTTGACGATAGGGAATTGGGGGTAGTGCAATAGATTAGAATCCATGTCCATGCGTAAATGAAAATTAGCGGCATAGAATCCTAAGGCTTGTTTCTGGTTCTTGCTTCCGATAATCAGGCGGGATGATTGATTGTAATTTCCGAAAGGAACAAGTGAAGTGGTGATCCCGATGATAGCGCCCGGAGAAATTTCCATATGTGTGTGCTCGGGGCTAAGCTCTTCTTCAGAAGAGGCGACCAATGCATTTTCTTCTTCCGCTGCGTCAAGATATTCTATAGCTCCCTGTCTGATAAGGTCGTGCCAGGTGATCTCTCCTTCTTCTAACTGCTTAAGATGTTTCTCAGAAAGCAAAGGTTTACCTTCTTTTACTATGATCAAAGGACGTTGCGCTCTTCCTTCGTCGGAATGAAGGTGGATCTCCTGTGCTGCTACATCGTGATAGACGCTGATCTCTTCAGAGATAGATCCTTTGCGCCGAAGATCTTTTACTTCACCTACAAAGTGGATAGGATTATCTGCGGTTCCAACAAATTTTGAGTTAAGATATATGTCTGTCATTTTATCTTGTTTCCTGTAGTCCGATCGTTTTTATTTTTTCTAACAATTCATTTTCATCTTTGCTTTGGGTGATGGAACAAAGCATAGCTAAGTTTTTTCTCAACCCAATGTTAGTACCTTCTGGAGTTTCGATGGGGCATAATCTTCCTAAATGGGTACAATGCAATGCTCGCGCTTCAAAATTTTCCTGGGAGGTGGAAAGCGGGCTTACTACTCTTTGCAGATGTGAGATCATGTCCAGATAATTAGTCCTGCTCATCCTCTGTGAAATACCTTGTCTTCCTCCTACCCATTCCCCGGTAGCCATGGAGGAATAAAGTCTGGAAGTCAATAATTTCCCTCGGATGATAACTCTGATGGAAGGCAATTTTCCTCTCTTGATGATCCTCTGGAAGTTGTATAGGATATCGCCAACCAGTATCTTGAAATTGACTCTGAATAGATCGATCAGTAAATCTCCGCTCAAGCGCAGGCGCTTGTTCATATAATGGTCCTTGTCGTCGGCAGGCCTGGTTCCGTTGCTGACATCGATGAATTTCTTGAGCATCTTGCAAAGGTTCAAAGCTTTGTCGCGCATAGCCGGAGCTTCCATACCTACGTTTGGCAGGAGATATTTGTCCAGGAGTTCCTTGGTCCTTTCCATACGGATCTCTTTTGGCTGTGCGACACCTATCCTTTTAGCGATATAATCAATAGCATCATCTTGAGTTTTAATCTCTACAAACTCAAACAAGTTCAAAATAACCTCTTCATAATTCTTTTCTGTAGAGATAGTTTTCATGATCTCTTCGTCTTTCACTAAGCCTAAGGCCTTGAGAACTACTACTATCGGCATAGCTTTGACTCGGGTAAAGGTTAAGTAATAGATACCGTCTTTTTTTCTCTCAAAAGTATGAGGTATCTTATATGACCCCTTGCTGGCAAAATATCTTCCGGTGTAGCCAGAGGCAGAATCTTCTTCGACGATAAAATTATTTCCGGCCAGATCCTCTACGGTAACGATGACTTTTTCAGTTCCGTTGATGATGAAATATCCTCCTGGATCGGTCGCATCTTCTCCGTGTTTGATCAGTTCTTCCCTGCTAAGGCCGTGAAGATGGCAGTATTTACTGCGGAGCATGATAGGTATCTTTCCAACTTCAGTCACAAAGTTTTCTCTCTGGACATCGTTGACGTAAGTGCTTATCTCCATATTGATAGGAGCAGAATATGAAATCTTTCGCAGGCGCGCTTCTATAGGATAAATAGGTCTTTTACTGCCGTCAGCTTCAGTTATCTCTGGTTTTCCGACGGTAATACGGCCAAAGCGTATTTTAAATTTTTCAATGTTATGCGGGATGATGGCAGGTTCTGCTTCTTTATTCTCTTCGATGACCTCCTGCAATCCTTTTTCGATGAGGGTGTTAAATGATTGGATATTACTCTCTACAAACTTCTTCTCTTCAAAATATTTTTTTATAAGAATTGATCCGTCCATCTTCAATCTTCGACGACCTCACGATAATATACACTTTTGCCGGCAGTCTTGCTCTCCCGCTCTATCTTGATAACATCTCCTGCTTTAGGATTTAAACTTTTGATTGCAGGATCTTGCAGCATGATCTTTGGCAGATCATGTTGAGTGATATCGTATTTCTTTAGAAGGCTTTCTTTTTCTGCGTCAGCTACTTTACTGTGCTTACAGACCAGTTGATGAGTAGTAACGTTAAAGCTCATTTTTGTATTTTTGCCCCCATTGATTACTGAAATTCTTTCATTTTGAAATTAATTTCATATATGGTTCGCATATGCTCGCCATATTTTGATAGTAAGCGGGCCGGGAGGGATTTGGACCCCCGACCTCCTGATCTCTTCACTTTTACTGGTGTAAAAGTCAA
>CAYIZT010000074.1:0-4440 GCA_964368095.1 uncultured Methanosarcinales archaeon | reverse complement strand
CTGTGCATTTTGACTTACGAATGCGCCTCTGGTCAATAGACCAGAGGAAATGAGTCTATTATCTTAATCCTATTTTTCATCTTAATAGTAGCTTTTATCTTAATCTGTAGCGGCCTATCTCCTTCATTTTAGGTCCAAGATTGCCTTTTCCGTCAACCAAATCTAGGCCGCCATAGTCATAGACCATGTATTCAGTATATTTTTCATCAATTGAATCGAGCAGCACCTTTGGTAAACTCTGATATTTTGGACTACGGAATTGATTTTTATCATTGCTTATAATGCCCCATTTTCCATTAAGACGATAAGCGAAAACAGCATGGGCTTCTCTCTTAAGACTATCAGAATTATATACAGTGATGATATAGCCTAAGTCTATATCTTCGCGCAAAATTGCTGCTGCACAGATAGCGTAATCCTCGCAATCACCTTTCTTATGTTGATAAGTCAACCCGCAGGGTGCCCAAAAATCTTCTTTCCCATACAAAAACTTATCAGATTCATAGGTTAGAACAGTTTCTAACCATTGCTGAGTTTCTTCCGGGGTGTTGATCTGTTTTATAGAAGAATCAAGAGTTGGTGGGGGAGCGTAATTTGGGCTGCAATTCCCAAAGGTAGCATAAAAAAGTGCGGTCACAAGTAGCTTTTTCACAAGAAAAGACCTACTATAACATATATAATAGTTTAGAATGTATTCCATATACTATTTCTTATACTAAAGAAAAATTGATAAAGAAGCCCTGCTCGCAATCAATGATGAATAATTGTGTTTTCTGTAAGATCGGTAAAGGAGAAATTCCTGCACAAAAAGTGTATGAAGACAAGAATGTACTGGCTTTTCTTGACCTCAAACCGCATGCTAAAGGACATACAGTAGTCATTTTAAAAGAGCACGGCATGACTGTATTTGATTATGATGATAAAAAATTGCAGGAGCTTATGGTCGCGGCACGTAATGCCATGAAAAGGATACAGGAAGTTCTGCAGCCGGATGGATTCAATGTCGGCTGGAATCATCATTCCGCAGCCGGCCAGGTAGTGCCGCATTTACATCTACATATCATTCCTAGATATATTGGTGATAACGGTGGAAGCATCCATTCCATCATCAAAAATCCTGGAAGCAGCAGCGTTCAAGAGATAGGGAGGTTATTTGAAAAATGAAACAAATATATGCAGCATTGTTTAGTTCAGTATTAGGTGTAGCTTGTAGTCCTGCCGTAACGACGGCTACAGATACAAAAATACCTGCCACGCCGGAGCCGATAAATGTAACTTCGCTCGCAGATTTAGCGGCAGAAATGTATCAAGAAGTAGGGACCTTGCCGGGCCAAGTTTTCCCTTCACTTTCAGACGAAAGAGGAGCGTTTGATTATGGAAAATTCGAGTGGGTGGTTTTTGCAAAAGAAATTACTGGCTTGCAATATGTAGCCCAGCATAAGTTAACACCTTTGATGGTGCATATAACTGATTATAATAATGATGGAATAGTTAACTCAGTTGAGGAATGCATCATAGTTGATAAAGATAATGATGGGTCCGGCAATCTTACCTGCGTAAATCTAAAATCAGACAAAGTTTCCTCATTTGGTATTGTTAACCCGCTAGAGAATGCACAAGTACTCTACGAAAAAATGCTAAAAGATACTCCGGCAGCCCTGGCTGGAAAAGATGTAACTGCGGATCTCGGATTCAGTACTGCTTATTCCGCAATCCTTCCGGAAGAGATCAGAGTATTGTTACCTGATCTAGAGCAGAAAGCATGGGGTATTGAAAAGCAGGATAAAAAGCAATATTATTAGCTTTTTTTAATTTATTCCTCGCTGGGCCTAATACCCCGCTACTCAGCAGCGATCAGCGAGGAATGATTGAAAATCCGTCTAAAAAATCGCCGAATACCCCGTAGCTTGCTGCTGAGAGAGCGAAGCGAACGGTGGGTAGGCGATTTTAGGATTTTCATTTTATTTTTAATATTTTTTAAATATCAAAACATGGAACATCTAGCGATATTGGATAAAAAAAGGAAACTCTTAACTAAAATTCTTATCGGTGAAAAAACAATCGAATCTCGCTGGTACAAATCCAAGGTCGCCCCCTGGGGAAATATTAAGGCTGGAGAAACTATTTATTTTAAGGAGTCAGGTGACCCAGTAAGAGCAAAAGCAGAGATTGATGAAGTGATACAGTTCTATCTGCCCCAGACAGATATCCCTGATCTGCTGGAAAAATATAGTAAACAGATCTGTTTCACTAGTCCGATGCCGGAATTGATACAATGGTGCAAGGAGAGGAAGTATTGCATTTTGCTTCGCTTGAAGAATGTAGAGCTAATCGAGCCGTTTGAGATAGATAAGAAGGGATTTGGCATGATGGCAGCCTGGATCATAGTAGATAAGATTGAGAAGATTAAATTATGAATCTATTTATGATCTTCTTATATTTTCTTCATTCCGTTAAGGAAATCACGCGTAGTGGCAATCCGCCAGGTAGTTCCGCTATCTTCAGATATGATTATTCCAGGGTCATGCGCTTTGACAGTTGGAAAATAAAGACAGATATGATCATTGCAAGTGTCCTTACATGCTTGGGTCGCATCTGCAGGAAGCGCTACAGTACAATCTACATTAGGACATTCAACACTGGTGCGTTTGCTGCGATCTAAAGGATTGTTAATGCAATTTGAATCACTCTTAACCAACGGTTCAGCCGGCCATTTATTATGATAAGCTTCTGCTTCGTCAGAAAATAGCTGATCGAAATAATAATTGTAGTTTACGAACAGCCTGCCTTTGCGGTCTAAATTTAGTTTATGATAATAATTTCCATAATAAATATGCCAAGGGTACAGAAGAGTCTTGTGATTGAAAATAGGATATAAATTTTCACCAGGAACTGCGGTAGTAAATGTATCCCACTCTTGTCCTGATCTTTTACGCATGTATACTAATTTGAAATGATAACCGGCACCGCTGGAGCGTGCTATAACATGTATTGTATTTTGAGAATCACAAGCTAATTCTACGTAAGAATATTGTCCTTTAAAAAGTCCATAAGAATCCTGCCCATCAGGTTCTCCTATTCCAACTGGAGCTGACCATCCTGCCTTGATGTCATTAGCAACTAAAGAGTGTGTGTACTGGAACTGCTTGCCATGCGCTCCGATGATGACATGAAGAATACCATTGCTGTCAACACAGATGCCGGGAAATTCATGATCATCTGGAATGAGATTTGGATTGATGCTTCCGGATGAACCGAGAAGAACCGGTTCGCTTACTGTTTTAGTATTGCGATTATAAGTTCTGATATAAGTCCTTACATAATTGGGGTTTGGAGGTATTCCTGCAATCACACCATTGTTTTCCTGAAATATTCCCTGTATATATACAAAATGGGTAAGATCTCCAAAAGTGACCATATAATTTGGAAAAGAAGAAGATCCAGGGCCTAAATAAGAATCATTAGTGATAACTGTTTTAGTAAGTTGAAGAGTTCGATCGGGATTTTTGGTTAATTCAAAATAATCTAATTTTGATTTTATGGTCACGCCTTCAACCCATTTATTATATACTAATATCCCAGGAGGATTGAAAAGAGTATTGCTTCCATCTTGATGTTCTAATCTGGCATCTACTCCATTTTCAGTTCCAGGAATGGGATAAACTTCCCAGTTAAGGCCACGGTCTTTAGAATAAAGAAGCATATTCAAATTGATGTTAGATACTACAGCAGTGTGAAGAATAGTATATGCATCACCGTTGCTGTTAAATACTACGCGTTCATCGTTTTGGTTGCTCGACCAAAGCAATAATCCATCCGGCTGAGTAGAGGTCCAATTTGTAAATCCATGCCATTGCGTATTCCAGTTAGGGATAGATTGCATCTTTTGGCTGAAACTATATTTTGCTGCTGCAACCAAATCAACCTTGCGCCAAGTGCTGTCGTTGTTCAAGATTTGCAGTATCCCTTCATGGGTCCTGATATAAGGCCGATTGTTAAGATCAAAAGTAACGGTGTTAGGCACAAAACTAGGATTATAGCCGAACTGCTCTCTTTCGCCCTGATAGAATTTATTGTTATATATAGGAGTATAAACATATCCAGTTCTAGATTTGTTGAGTTCTGGTGTATATGTGCTATTTGTAGTAGCGATGGTTCTGAACCTTGTTGCCTCTCCTACTACATTTCCTTTTGAAAAAATCAATAACCATGCAAGAAGCAGAACTACTATCAATACACCGGCAACAATAATCACAACTTTTTTGACTGATTTTTTCATTACGTAATATAAAGAATTAAATCAACTTAATAAAAGTTTTGGAAATAAGGAAAAACTTACTAATAGAGAAATCTTTATATAAAAATCCCTTATTTAAAGTCAAATACGGCGGTGTAGCTAAGCCTGGTTATAGCGTCACATAGAAATAGACGAGGCTCATA
>CAYIZT010000073.1:0-4665 GCA_964368095.1 uncultured Methanosarcinales archaeon | reverse complement strand
GTCGCTTCCTCCTGTTCTTCAGCAGGCCGTGTAAATTTTTCCTTTAATTGTAAAAAAAAGTCTCTCATGTTCACACCCTCTTGTATTTATTTTATCACCCTGAAATTAATGCTATGTATTCCTCGTTATAGGAGGAAACTACTATATAAATGTTTTTATGTTGCATACTATAGGAAATATCACTCGCCTATCCTGAATATATTGGAGTAAGCTTTGCGACGCTGTCCTTTCTTGCGTTCGAATTCAGTCTCTGCGCGCGGCAGGCTGAATGTACCAAGGATGTTCAGCTTTGCTTTGATCTTGTAAGTGATCAGCCTGTGTTCGTGAGCATCTAATTCTGCCAACGACCATATCACTTTCGTGCCATTCTTGGCATGTTTGGTTTCCTGCGGCTTAAGTGTTCCTAGTTCCAAACTTTTATCAACATTGGCGATGCTAGGCACGATATCAGTTACCGTAACATTTTTGATAGGCTTGCTGGAATGATTTTTAAGTTCGAGCGTTATTTTTATCTCTGATAAAGTTCCTTCGTCTCCTCTCGCGGTCACTGCAGTTTTCTGCAGGCTTAGCGGTGACTGCGCATACCAATAAAATCCTCCCATCGACAACAAGGCTATTAAAACGTATACCAAGATGCGGTAATTGATTATCACTGGGATGTTAACAGATTCGTTAGGTCCTAATTCAGCTTTCCAGGTCAAATATCTTTCGCCGTCGATAACTTCAGTTTTGCCGTCGCTTCTGATAATAGGGAGCATCCATAGTGAAACTGGATCTTTTACCTGTTGCGTGTTGCGTACGTTCCCGGTATTGCGCACAGTCAAGGTCCTTGATTTTTTAAGGTAGCTCATCTCTTCCGCCGGTGTGACTTCAAAAGGCGGCAGCGAGGATAAAATTTCCATCTTTTGTTCAACTACTTTGACGGCTTCCCCTTTGCTTTCAAAGACGAAGAAAAGAGTATATTCCTTGGGTTGCGTGTAAGGATTGGGCAAGATGCTGAACTCTACTGTCTTCTTGCCCTGCGGAGGCAGTTCGACCTCAACTTCTTTTTGAAATTCCGGAATCTCAGTTTCGATCCTAATCTTTAAGTCATTCAGATTTAGTGGATTGCGGTTTTCTAAAAATAATTTTATTGACAGCGGTTCTTTAGGATTTATTTTTTCATCCATATCCACATTTACGCGGATGGTGGGAAGATAATCTAATGGATCTTTTGCCTTGAGGTAGATTTTCAGCTCTTCAGTATAAGTGTCACCTAAATTTCCCTGGACGGTCAGATGGACAAAATAAATTCCCGGCGATAAATCTTGTAGTGATTTTGCTCTTATGGCGGTTGTATAAGAATTTCCCGGCTCTAAAGTTATCACTTTATCTTTCAGCGGGAAAGGATCAACATTCCATGATTGCCCAGATTGCAAAGAATAAAGGTTATAGGTTTGGGTCTGACTTTCTTTGTTGGTGATGCTTAAGCTGAAGGTAGCATATTCTGCGGGAGTGATCTCATTTTTAATCGGCGCAGAAGATACGGTTGTTTCAGCAACAATGGAAATAGAAAGTATTGTTATAAATAATATGCACAGTAAAATAAACGACTTTTTCCACCTCACGTCATCTACACCTCGCTAAATTAAATAAGAACTACTATTTAAAGGTTCGTTTTTTTATACGGCAGTTTAGCTTTGGAAACATTTATATACTCTTTTCTTTTAATTTATAGTTAAAAAGAGATGAAATAGATGGTGGAAGAAAGCGCTTTCCGAGGCATGATTGGATTCTTGAATAAGCTAGGAGTATATGATGTTATACTTCCCTTCTTGCTGGTATTCACTATTATCTTTGCTATCCTGGAGAAAACAAAGATTTTTGGCGTGGAAAAAGATGGAGTTACTAAAAAGAACATCAACGCCATGGTCGCTTTCGTGATTGCTTTTTTAGTGATTGCGTCCACCAAACTTGTCGGTATCATCAATGAAGTGATGGCCAATGTGGTATTGTTGGTAATTTTAGGCGTTTGTTTCTTATTGTTAGTCGGCGTATTTTTTACCGGCGAAAAGGAATTTAGCCTTAAAGAGATGCCGATCTATCTGCAGATTTTTACTGGTATTATGTTTCTTGGCATCATCGTGATTTTCCTTAATGCCTTAGGCTGGCTTGAATCAATATTCTATTTGTTTGAAAATATCAACGCCGACTGGGCCGCAACATTAATATTCATCATCATCATAATCGGGTTTATCATTTGGATAACACATCCTACGCAAAAGAAAAAAGAGTAATAGAAGGAGGTTAAAATATGGTCAGCGCAAGTTTCACTAATCTCGCAGGATATTTTCAAGCATACGGAGTGATGGATTTCCTGCTTCCATTCATCTTAGTATTTACGATCATCTATGCGGTGACCGCGAGATTATCCTTATTCAAAGAACAGAAACAATTCCGGGTAGTGATTGCCTTGGTGTTATCATTGTTGTTTGTAGTTCCGCACATAACCGGCACTTACCCCTTTGGGTACGATCCAGTACAAGTTATGAATGAATCTCTGCCGAGCATCTCTCTAGTCTCGATAGCAGCGATCATGGTATTATTATTGATGGGTATTTTCGGTGCTGATTTTACTGCCGCAGCTGCTCCTTGGATAGCAATCATTTCCTTAGGTTTTGTGGCGTACATCTTTGGCGCTTCTCTTGGATTATGGAGGGGACCGTATGATATTTTTTATTGGTGGTCTTCTGACGTCACAGAATTGCTAATTGTCCTGTTGATCTTTGGGTTGGTAGTATGGTTCATCGTTAAAGAACCTAGCAAGGCTGGAGATAGGGGCTTATTTGGCAAATTTGAAGATACTATCAAGCAGTACGTCAATCGCCCCTGAACAAAAATGATATTTGTAAATAAGGAATAAAAACATGGTAAGAAATAAAAACGGTGAACTCTGATGGTTTCACCCTTAGACTTAGGCATCTTGCAGTTGTTTGATTTTATCTTTCCGGTGTTGTTAGTCTGGGCTTTTGTCTTTGCTTTGCTGCAGAAGTATGAAGTGATCGGAAAATCCATCGGCATAAATGCCATCATCGCCAGTGTCGCTTCTCTGACCGTGCTGCTTTCAAGGACAGTAATTGACCTGATCAATTTCATTATCCCTTGGTTTGCTATCGCCATAATCTTCTTCGTCCTGATGATCCTATTGTTCATGATCATGGGAGCAAAAGACATAGATGCGTACAAGCAGACAAATATCCAATGGATTTTAGTTGCAGTCGGAATTTTGATCATCGTTGCCGGTTTCGGAAAAGTTTTGGGGCAGTCCTTGCTGGAACAGTCCGCAGAATCCGGCGGAGTAGTAGAAGGTGCAGAAGATGTAGCCAGCGGAAGCTTCCAACAGAATATTTATTCTACCTTATTCCATCCTAAAGTATTAGGTTTATTGGTAGTCTTTGCTATCGTTGTCTTTACGGTAGCATTATTGAGCGGTTAGAACATAAAAAAGAGGTGTGTTATGATTAAAAAAACAATGTTTTTGGTAGCAGGGTTAGTTGTAGTCTCTTTGGTATTGTTGGGCTTGAATGGAAATATTACCGGAAAAGCATCCTACATTACACGCAGCTGTATTGATAGCGAGAAAGGTAACGATCCTTACGTTGCAGGAGTAGTTGTAGCCAGGACTCTGGCAATGAGAGAATCTCAAGAGTTTGCTGACCGTTGTAAGACCAAGAAAGCAGTTCTGGAGCATTCCTGCGACGGCATAGTACGCAAAAGTGAAACCATCAACTGCCCAGTAGGCTGTAAGGATGGGGCTTGCTTGCGGGTAAGGTAAGTTTTTACTTTTTTTAATCTTATTTTTTCTTATTTTTAAATGAAAAGAGCAGAAATCTCCCGGATTTTCTTTAACTGGTTTTATTAGGGACCCATATAAGTCATATCAATCAGTCATATCAGAATAAAATAATAATTATTTATGAAGGTGTCTTTTCTTCAATTCTTCTTTTACTGAAGATAATTCCTTGACGTTGTCTACAAATGTTGGTATAACATCCTTGAAGACTTTCCCTACTGCTTTCAATTCCGTACCGACATCCTGCATCCTGGTATCATAATCTTCTAATTTACCTAAAACTGCTCCATGCAGCGTCTTGAAATCTTCTTTCAGCTTATCAACATCATTCTGGAGCTTGTTTTGCTTCTCTTCATTTTTGTTTTTCCATTCAATGATTTTCTTGACTTCAGCGATCAAGTCATCCCATTTCTCATCGATCATGCTTTCCACGATCTCTTCCATACGTTCGTAAATATTACCTGTCTCTTCCTGGTAAGAAGGCTGCTGGGAAGGCATCTCTTGCTGCATCATGGACATCTGTCCTGAGGAGGGATAAGATTCAGAAGCGGCAGCTGCGGACTGATCAGCTTGAGCGATAGCTTCACTGATCTGCTGCTGTGTATATCCTTGCTGTGACAGCTCATCTACGACGATGTCATCAGTAAGCCCTTGCTGACGGAGCTGTAATACTTCAGAAACTGGAGATGCTTTCCTATCAGGTAACGCCATCATGTGCCTCTTTTACTATTTTTGTGATAAAGATAATCTAACTCTATTTAAATTTATTCTCTGATGTGGCTCTGTCCGGAATAACATCATCCACGAATTCCAATAATTTCTGATTCTTTTTA
>CAYIZT010000072.1:0-4732 GCA_964368095.1 uncultured Methanosarcinales archaeon | reverse complement strand
TTTTCAAGCCTCGCTCTTTAGAGCGAGGTGAGACGCTTTCCCGCACTTTCATGACAACCGACTAGCAAACAATAAAATTATTAAACTTCTTTTGTTTCCTTACTATAGGTGCATAGATGAAATTAACTATAGATACCCAAGTAGATACGCATGAGGATATAAGAAAAATATTACAGATTCTTACTTCCATCTTAGAAAAAAAAGACCCTGCTTCTCCGTCAGTATCAGCTGACACCACTAATCTTATGGGTATGTTTTCTGACGATTCTCAAAAAGGAACTCTTGAAACCAAAGGAAATGCGCCTGATTTCAGTTCTTTCCTTAATTTATCTTCTGAGAAGAAAGAAAACAACGATAATGACGAAGCAAAAATTGAGTATTATTGAGAAGAAGAATATCTTGTTGAAAGGTTATTTGAAAACGTGTCTTTTTTTCCAGTCCATAACTGTTCCGCTGGGAAGACCGTCCAATAATCCTCTGGCGTATGCTAAATCGATTGCATTATGCCCGGTTTGGCCTGCTTGTTCGGAATAACTCTGCGAAACCGCGATTGGCACAGGAGAGATTTTCATTTCCGGTATAGCAATGTTTGATACTTCTTTTGCGGTGCTTACCACACTCACTCCACGAGCACGGCCGTCGATGCTGATATGACTGTTGTCACAACTGAGGCCGAACCTACTTTTACTGATGAAGAGCCAGACCGCCTTTTCTGGATTAGATTTCCTTCCACTCACATTTAGAGTCCAGATGTAAGGGTGTTTTCCGCTCACTTTCTGTAACAGCTTTGCTGTCTCTCCCGCATCATAATGGAATAATTCATCTTCAAGCGCTCTACGCCAGGAAGTATCTGCTACTAACTGGTCAATATATCCGTTTCCTACGGGAATATTACTGCTGCGGTAATCAATTTTTCCAGCGCATGACAGATTTTCATTCAAATCTTGCAATATTCCTGATAAAGCATAATCTTTTCTTTCATCCAATTGTTTGAAAGCGGCAACATATTCCCAGACGGCAGGAATGCGCTTTCCCGTTCCGGCAAAATGCTGTTCCCAGCCTTGCTGTGAAAAACGTAAATATCTTCCATCTGCGTCGCGTTCTGCTTCGCCGTCTAATGCTAGATTGCTGCCTATCAGGATTGGTTTTGCCATGTTATTGCTTTTAGTGTATTATTTATAAGATTTTACTATAAAATCTGCTTTTTCAGCCAGTGTTTTCAATGGTGATGTATGCAGTAGAAACACATTAATCGGAAAAGCGAGAATGCCGCCGGTATATTGACCAGCAGGGGTTGATTTTATTTGACTTTTCCTTTATTAATTACATTAAATAGCCAGAAAGCCTCGTCTTTTAAGACGAGGATAAATGACTCTGGCTATTTATGTCACAATAGGCGGGGTTAAGAAATCTTCTGGTGAGAAGATTTCCCGCCTATTCATGACCTACAACCTTGATATCTCTTGACATGACATCTCTGGGCATGATACCTTTTCCCATCAGCAGTGAAGCATAATATTCGTCTTTTGTGTTCTCCCAGCGCTGGTAGATTTCTACCAGTTTTGTCTCATCTATCTGCGGTAGATGCAAGTCGCTTATCACCAAGTAAAGCTGATTGAATTTTCTTCCCATTTCAATCAGGGGAAGCTGCTCGGTCTGTAGGTATGCGCTGGAACCCATCTGCGCATGATAGCGTATCTGTCCTTCGCCATGTTTCCGCACAAAATCATAAAAATATCCCACCAAGAACAAGCAATGATCACCCAATTCCCGCTGCTGCTGCTTCCGTTTTAATCGGCTTGCTTCTTCCAAAATATGCTGATATTGGAAAGTGATGGGGGTAAGCCAACCCTGTTGGTATAATTCAAATGTTTCACCAAAACGTTCCAGCATCTCCACTAAATATTGTTTTGCCGGCGGAGTCAGCTCAACTTTATGCCGTTCAATAGAACACTCAATACTTTGCTGTAGGAAGGAAGCCAACTTTTCATCTAAACTATGTTCTTTTTTCATCTTTTTTATTTAAACTATTTTCTTTTTCATCTTATAATAAAAAGATAAGTATGCCTCCTACAGCTATCAGGAACACAAAAAAGCTCAGGATCATGCGCATAAATTTCTTTTCTCCATAAAAGTAAGCAAGTCCTCCTTTAGCCAGTGTGTTTGCAAGAACCCCTAAGATTATCCCATCTCTGGCCACGTCTAAAGATATGGATGTTCCTGCCAATTGCGAAAGGGAAAGAGCGATGGCATTGGGATCCGCCAACCCCGACAAGAAACTGATTAAATATACTCCCTGTGAAGGAAAATATATCGCAGCCAGTTTAAGAAGCGCTAATGCAAGAGTAAAGATACCGGCAAACTTTAAAGCTGGTTTTAAGGAAAATGGAGATTTCAATTCAATCTTTTCAGAATCACGTTTAACTCTTTTCCAAAAATAATATGAAAATAAACCGGTTATAGCTATCAGCGACAGCATCGGAACCAGCAGAGACACAAATAATGCCCTATTGATCAGTAAGACTTCTAACAACACCCGAATCAACATCACCCCGTTAGCAAGGATCACGCCTAAAGCCAGCGCCTTATACAAATACTCCTGCCTCTTGCTGTGCTCGGCAAAACTTAAAGTAACGGCCGTACTGCTGGCTATCCCCCCAAGAATACCGGTAATTTCTATTCCTCTCTCTCCAGACCATTTCATGAGGATATAGCCTACAAAGCTAATTCCGGAAATCAATACTACCATCAGCCAGGTTAGAAAGGGGTTAAATAATTGGTAAGGCCCGTATCCTTGATTAGGGAGGAACGGCAGGATAACAAAAGCGATGACTGCAAAGACTAATGCGCCCTTCATCTCTTCCCGTTTAAGATGGTGAGCAAATTGATGCAGCACCGTGCGAGAATAAAGTATGATTGTGATTATGACCGTTAATAGCACTGCCAATTTGACTTCCCCAAAATAGGCAAGAATACCTAAAAAAAAAGTTAAAAAACCTGCCACTTCGGAAGTTGCGCCGCTATATTTTTTCCTGGACAGCATAAAATAAGAAACAATTATCAAGAGACCCATCAACAATATCCCTATCACTAATATCCATGGATTCAAAATTTCTCCAAAAAAAGCAGACAGCGCGCCGAACAAAGCAATCAATGGAAAAGTTCTGATTCCCGCATAATCATGGGCATGCTTTCTATATCTGGCGTATTCTCTTTCTAAGCCTATCAACGCGCCTAGCGCTAAAGCGAGAAGAAAATTACCAATCAAAGCTAATTCGGCCATATTATCCCTTATTCCTCTTTTACAAATAGAATAATATCCAATTTTATATATTTAGTGGTGGAAAAGGCTTTATCCTAAATGTAGGTTAGCGTGTGGATTCGAGCGATATTAAAAGTAAATGAAGTGATTGCGGCAAGGGGATGCTCCCTACGGGAACGCCGCATTATTAGAAATAATATCAAGAGCGAGTCCACGCTAACCCGAGCGATAGCGAGATTTAGGAAAGAGCAGGTAGAATATTTAATGATAGAAATAGCTTGTGTTAAGATAGAACAGTTTCTATTTATTCAGGACTGGCTCTAATCCCCAAAATATTCTCCACTTATCTGCAACCAGCCCGTACAACCCCCCGGTAGCCGCTCCGACTAATGAGCCGGTGAACAAAGCGATGGCCATCTCTTTGGAAGATGCTCCGGCAAGATATAAGGTAGGGGCATAGTATGGAGCCATGGTTACTACACCCAAGGTAGTATCAACTACTTTCCTTTTCAGCCAGGAGCTATTTATAGTCACACCTACTGTCTTTGCTCCCCTTTTTCTTAATAAAGAATTGTAAGCATATCCGGCTAAGAAGGCGGTCACGGCCCCAATCGATCTGGAAGTGATTATTTCGTCCCTCTCCATACCTGAGCAATATTCTGTCATGGTCATAATGGGAGCTGAGAAAAGAGCATTCGAAGTCCCATCAACTAGGAAATAAGCCGCGTGATATTTGATCTTATCTGATAAGCCGCGTTCTGTACTTACAGCTGCAGGATTACTTTCTAACAATCGATCTTCTAAATTAGGTTCTTTAGTCACGGAAGATTCTTATGGTTGCCATTTAAGAATATTTCTACAATATATTTTACAGTAGCACTACTCCTTTATCATTAATACTACTTTATCATTTCTACAAAAGTATATAAATCCTAAAATAGTGTTATCCTTATGAGCGCGATAGATGTATTGGCAGTTATTATCTCTCTTTTAATTTTAGTAAAGATAGGCGTTATTCTTTTGGCCGGACCGAAAGTTTGGATAAAAGTTCCAGAATTCCTGATGAAACACAAGCAGGTTACAATTTTAATATATTCCCTTGGTGTTTTAGTAAGCGGATACTATCTGTTGACGGTTCTTTCCGTTACCCAAGTCATGGCGGCAGTGCTGTTTAGCACACTTTTGTTAGGAGTAAGCTTAGCTCCGTATTATGATCACATCCTGAAAGCGGTCCAAAAATCAATGCCGGATAGAAAAAGTGTGGTAAGTAAATTTTGGGTGCAGTTGATTTTTTGGGTTATTTTAGCAATAGCAGTACTATGGGAAGTTTTTGTGAAATAGAGATTTCTTTTAATGAAAGAACACTCATTTTAATGGTCTCATTCGATCAAATAAGGCGTAATCTGCAAAATAAGTTGACATCCTCCCAGACCTAAAGGTCTGGGATTCCCTTGATGGTTTGGCGTGATG
>CAYIZT010000071.1:0-4755 GCA_964368095.1 uncultured Methanosarcinales archaeon | reverse complement strand
TCTTAAACGCATACTGCTGTTCCTGCTGAAGCAGTTCCTGCAGATTTTTCTGTAAAAGTTCGCGGTGCAGCAATCCCTGCAATAGTCTCTGTTTCTCGGTGATGGAGACGGCCAATACTTCTATCTTTTGTGCATAGGAAAAGTTTTGCAACAGCTGCATCAAGGCATTGTTTTCCTGCACCAGCTCCCGCATTTTTTCTTTCTTCTCCAGCATCCATTCTTCTTTTTTCTTCAATTGCTGTAATTCAGCGGTTATCTTAGCCAGCTGATTTTCTTTTGTAAAAATTTCAAGGATATTTTTTTCCAGAGATTCTTTTTGGCTGATGATCTCTCTTTTCTTTTGTTCTAATTCTTTCAGGATGGCCTGAGCCTTGGTCATCTTAGCCTGTTCCTGCGCGGTTATCTTATTCTTGTGTTCAGCAGGAACTTCCTGAAGGCAAGTAGGGCAATTCTCCAGATCTTGGATGGTTGACTGGACTTCTGCAGATTGTTCCAGCAAGGTCTTGTTCTTGACTACCGCCCCGATAGTTTTCTCCAGCAATTGGTCAATCTCATTTTTTTTATCCAGCAGTTCTTTCTTTTTGGCCGTCTCTTGAAGAAGCAGACTTTTCTTTTTTTCTGATTCCGGGATAACTGCTGTTTCTACTGCGGTCCTGGCGATCTCTTCCTTGGTTATGACAATTATATTTTGGATATTACGGATCTTTCCTTCCAGCTCATTTTTATCCTTAAGAAGCTGTTCTTTATTTTTTTCTTCCTGACGAAGATCCAGGTAAAGCTGTTCAGAATCTGCGGCGAAATTGTTTGGGACGGAAAGCTCTTCTATCTTTCTGGTCAAACTTTCCTTCTTCTGCAGAAGCTGTTCAATATTTGCGCTAATCTCTTTTTCCAGAAGCTTAGCGGTATCCATCTCCTGCTGCAATTTCAGGTATTCTTTTTGCTGCTGCTCTGCCTTTTCAATTTCCGCCTGCTGTTCATGTCTCTTTTTTTGCAGGATCTGCAGGATAGGCATCGTTTCCTTAATGGAGGATTCTATCTTATTTTTTTCTTCTTCTTGCTGTGATGCCCGCTGAAAATATTCGCTCAGCGGTTCGATCTTAGTATTTATTACGGCGATATCGGTGCGCATCTTCTTGAGATAAAGCTGCATGTTTTCCCGGATGACTTTGTATTTATCGATGTTGAATATTTTTCGCAGCACATCTAATCTGGTCTCGTTGCTGTCCTGGAGGATAAGCTTCATCTCTTCTTGCGGAGTATAGACGGTGTAACGGAAGATATAATTTTTGTTCTTGCTTAGCAGGTCTTCCGGGTAGCCGAGCAGGATAAGAATTTCCGCTTTCAATTCCACTGGCATGAGCTCTTTCTTAGTGTTATTGCAGATGATATGTCCCGGCAGCTGCTTGATGGCATCTTTTTCTTTCTTGAGATGGCGCTGGATAGTTATGGTTTGGTTGTTTATAATTAGTGAAAGTTCTACCATGCCTTTAGCTGCTCCTTTTCGCAGCAGTGATTCGGCTGGCAGTTCCGGCCGGGAGGAGCCGAATAAGGCAAATTCGATGGCTAACAAGATAGTTGATTTACCTGAGCCGATGTCACCGGATAATAAAGTGGTCCCTTCTGGAAAATTAATAGTCTCATCTAGATAAGAACGTATATTCTGAAGTCTTAACTGCTGGAGAAGCATGGGAATTTTATGGGTTTTGTGGTTATATAGATTGTTGTAGTGTAAAGAGTAGTTTTGTTAATTAAAAAGAATAAATAGAAAAAAATTATCGCAATACTTTTTTGCTGATTTTCCTGGTTTTATTCATGACCAGATTGTTAGTATTAGCGACTGCCTTTACAATAGCTTTTTCCAAATCGGTTGAAGACAATACTCCCGCATGAGCTAATCTTCCTGCCTCTTTCAATACGCCTTTGGTCGCTAAAGCCAACTGGCCGCCAGTAAATCCTGCTTTGCTTAAAACAGCTTTAGCCAGCTTTAAAGGGTCAGCATAAGCACCGCTTTTCTTCTTAAGTTTTAATCTCTTTACCATATAAACACCTCTTTTATAGAGGTTAAGAAATATATTTTAATATAAATACTTTTTGTTGTTATTTATAAAACTTGTAATGCTGTCTGCATCTCGGCGCATAACTTTCTTTTCCGCCTACTTGGACTACCGGTGAATCGTAAGGCGCAACATGCCCGTCGATATAGCGCTGTACCCTGGTAGCATCACTGCCGCAGATCTCTCCGTTTCCATTCCTGGCATCACAAATAGCGGTAAGGATAGTAGTAGTATCAGCTGCTCTCACTAAATCGCTCATGTTTCTACTCCCATCTTTAAATTGGAAATATTCATCTTTAAAATCTTTCAGCAAGCCGGCAGCGATAACGATCTTTCCATGATTAGCATAATCCTCGCACCTTTCTATTATTGCGCTGTCAAAGAACTGCACTTCATCGACGCCGATAACCTGGGTATCGGGAGAAAGATGTTCTTCTAATTCCTGTATTGAGCTGACATAATTTGCTTCCCGCTGCAGTTTGTCATGCGAGGTTATGCTGTCTTTACCATAACGAGTATCGATGCTGGGGCCGAACACTTGCACCTTTCTGCCGACAATTTCATATCTTTTCACTCTTCTGATTAGCTCGGTGCTTTTGCCGCCAAACATGGTGCCTACAATCAGCTCTAATCTCGCTTCTTTCTTGATCATGAAAAGCTGACGATAGAAGTTGTTTAAATATTTTATTGACATACAAAAGGTAGTAAAAAGAGTTCCCGGAACTTTAGGAACCCCTAAACACCTCTTTCCCCTAAGGGATTAGCCAGAAGAAGAATTGCGGAATTAATAAGGGTTACGGAAAAAGGGAATTATTCTTCAGATTTCTTCTCTTCAAAATACTTGTATATCGGCTGCTGATCTTTAACGTCTTTCTCATTGTTCGCCTGCCTGGCCAGCATGAAAAAGAAATCACTTAATCTATTCACATAAATCATCAAATCAGGATTGATCTCAATCACTCCTTTCGCTTTGACCAATTCCCGTTCAGACCGCCTGGTGATCGCCCTGCACATATGCAGTAAAGCACTGGTCTGCGTTCCACCTGGCAAAATAAACTTGGTCGGCATCCCCAGTCTCTCTTCGATCCTATCGATAGCCTGTTCAACTTCTTGGATATGCACCGGAGTTATTCTTGGCAATGCTTTCTTCTCTAATGCACTGCCGGCCACATCTGCGCCGACTTGAAACAGATCATGCTGGATTTTAGTCAATACTTCGATAAGTTCTTTATCGTTAACCATAGATAGAGTGACGCCAATGATGGAATTCAATTCGTCTACTGCGCCAAGAGCTTCTATCCTAGGATCATCTTTCTGGATCATCCCGCAGCCAAAGAAGGCCGTCTTGCCTTTATCACCTATTTTTGTGTATACGCCCATTTTTATTCTTCGTAATTTCCTATATTAATCACCTGGTCTTCATAACTTCCGTCGCGGTAGATGGTTATCCCCTTGCATTTTTCTTTCCATGCAAATAAATATGCATTTTCCACGTCTTTAATTGATGCTGTCCGCGGAAAGTTGATAGTCTTAGAGATGGAATTATCGACATGCTTCTGTAAGGTAGACTGCATCTTGATATGCCATTCCGGTTCTATGTCCTGTGCGGTGACAAAAATGTCCCTTACATCTTTAGGAATATCTTTTATCTCCTGAAGGCTGCCTCCTCTGGCTATCCGTGAAATCAATTCTGCAGAATAAAATCCCCGTTCTTTGGCGATTTTCTCAAAGGTCTTGTTAAGATAGACTAGATTGGTATCCCCCATGACTGCTTTATGGAATGAGATAGCAAAGAATGGTTCGCAGCCGGAAGAAGCGTCAGCGAGGATGCTGATCGTTCCGGTAGGCGAGACGGAAAGGCAAGTCATGTTACGCATCTTACGTTCTGATTTTTGATGGTCGGAATCTTTCCAGGCCGGACATGCGCCGCGCTGTTCTGCAAGTTCAGAGGACATTTGGTATGCTGTGGTCTTAACGAAGTGCATGAGCTTGTCCGCAAATTCTAATCCTGCTTCAGAATCATATTTTATGCCTAACTTGCTCAATACGTCAGCAAAACCCATCACTCCTAAACCGAATTTCCTGGTGCGTTTGGTCTCTTCCTCGATCTTTTTAGTAGGATAAGAATTCATGTCAATGACATTATCTAGGAAATGGACAGCAGTACGGATGGTTTTTCCCAATTCCGTCCAGTTGATATCATTTTTTTCCGTATCGATAAATTTATTCAGGTTTAATGAGCCCAGCACGATCCCTTCGTAAGGCAATAATGGCGCTTCACCGCATTGGTTAGTGGTCTCGATCTCACCGAGATGCTTGCCGGGATGTCTGCGGTTGATCTCGTCGATGAATAATAATCCCGGATCGCCGTTCTTCCAGGCATTTTGGGTGATCATGGCGAACACGTCGCGAGCTTTCAATCTGCCGACATATTTTTCTGTTTTTGGATTAGTAAGATAATATTCCCTATCCTCTTCTACCGCTTTCATGAATCGGTCAGTCACGGCGACAGAGAGGTTGAAATTTTTTAGCCGGCCTGTGCCGCGCTTGGCATGTGGCAACACGCCACCGTGGGCGAGCCGGTGTCGACGTCGCTCGACGCCGCTCTGCCGGCGGCGTGCGATCCCGACGGGCGCGGCGCGCTCGTCGCCGCGCTGGTGCTGGCCGATCAGGCGACCGCCGGCGGCGTCTTCACCACGCT
>CAYIZT010000070.1:0-4874 GCA_964368095.1 uncultured Methanosarcinales archaeon | reverse complement strand
TAACGCCATTCATCCCACAGCTAAAGCAGTGGGATTTCTGGCTAGTTTATATTAATTTATATACCGACAACTTAACAGCTCATATTCCTGACTTACAAAAAGATTTAATCAGCCCGTAGCTAAAGCATTAAAGACGAATGTAGCATTTCTTATCGCTGCCGTAGGAGCATCAGAAGGAACGCTGACGTTTAAATCTACTACAAAAGCATCCTGATTGTCAGTAAAATCTAAAGGGAAAACAGAGCCATTCCCGCAGAGCCAATGACCGGAAGCAGCAACTGAAACGGAATAATTTGTTATGTTAAATCCTCTAAAAAGATTATTATTGCATGAGCCAAGCGTGTCCGCGGCAGAAATCTCTCCGGCCTGGGTGGCAAAGCTATTATTGGTCGCTCTGATCTGAAAGGCAGGATTGGTGCCGCCTATGAACTCTGCAGCGGCACATGAACCTGTGCAAGTATAATTAACTGAAAGATTGACATTTCCCGTATTTTCCAATAAGAATCCTAAGTTATTGCTTTGGTTGAAAGTACCGCAGCACGCAGCTGTAATGATCCCGTTAGTATCCATGACACAAACAGTACAGCTGGAGTTGACGAAACCGGCACCAAATTGGATGAAATCAAAATTATTGGTGATAGATGTAGATTGGCTTATAGTTATGGTAGCGTTGCCAGAATCAGCAGCAGTAGCTGCACCAGTCAATCCAAGATACTCAATACCATATATTCGGCCCATGTTTACAAATGTTCCAGTTAGCGCTATAATTAATGTAACCGCTAAAATCGCAAAAATGGTTTTGTTAGATAATTCTTTCATGGCACTTTTATCTCTTTTTTAATATTTAATTACTTTTTTCACTTTTTTAGTTGACTTTTTAGTTGAATTCTTATTTTGATCCCTTTGGCGGCTTAACGATCTGCAGGGTAGCTACGCCTGATACGGTTTGCTGTTCGACTGGAATGGAGTCTGTTTCTTGAGATTTTGGAGTGATGGAGCTGCCTCCGTAAAAAGCATACACATACATAGTTGCGCTGAGAACACTCACTACCAGCACTAAAAGCATCATTATCATCAAAGTACGGTCAGAGATATTGTCAGTCTGCCTAGAAGCTCTTGCCTTGCGGTAAGCGTTTCTACCACCATTCCTCTTTCTACCTTGAAAAGATTTTCGTCTTGTCATGTAACACCACTTTTCAGTTTTAAAGAAGCTTAAATTATTTATATACTTTTCTACTCTTAATTTTAATCATAAAGAGAATATTATAAATATAAATAGAATTAAAATAACTATATGAAGAATAAAATTAATATAAGAGGTATAAAAATCTCTATTTATTAATTAATATAAACCAAAGATTTATAAACGTATTTTCCTTCCGGTCAAAGAGTAGTTGAAATCGACGAACAGCAAAGAGGGAGATGTACTATTACATTCACTTTTGTCTACGATCAGTTCCCAACAGCTGCTCAAGATCATCCTTCAGAAATTGTATCACGAACAGGGACTGCAATTACCTGAATTGATCAAGACTTTCCAGGCAGCAAAGGAAGAGGCGTCGATACCATTATCCATATTCTCTTCCTCTCTCGATCCTGCAGAAGCGCTCTACAAGTTTTTGAAAGAAAATGAGCATTTTTCCTTTCAGCAGATCGCTTTAGAACTTCACCGTAATCAGAAAAGCGCCTGGGCAACGTATCAGAGAGCAAGTAAGAAAAAGAAACAAGCATTTTTTATCGAAGATGATAAGTATTTTCTTCCTCTTTCCATCTTCAAACAGCGTAGATACAGCTTTTTGGAAAGCGTAATTTTTTATCTTCATTCTGTTTATTTCCTGTCTAACCAGCAGATCGCCAAACTGCTGCAGAGGACGCCGAATACGATCGCGGTATTGATGAAACGGGCCAAGGACAAGCATGAGCCAGCATAAAGAGATGCAGCATTGGAAAAAGAGGAAGGTTGAGGTAGAAATAGCTATCAAGGCTCTTATGCTGAAACGGGAGAAAACATTGTATCTGTACGAAATGGAAAAACAATCACGGCGGAAAGCCAGGGAGTTACAGCTGCGGACCTTATTACAATATGAAACAAAAGAACTGCAACAGGCACAGGCAGGATTACGAAGTATCAATGAGAAAATAAAAGGATTTGAAACAGAACAGCAGAAATATGCTATTGTAAAGATCGTAGGGCTGATTTTATTATTCGCAGTATTGTTTACATTTGCGGGAGTATTCATCTATCAGGAAAATATGATTACTTCAGAATCAAGCGCAGAAGAGATCGCTAAAATTTCTTGGACAGAAGCATTAGGCAGCAGGTTCTTTGCTTTCTTGAAAAAATATGATGGCGGAGATAATCTATTGACCGGTGCGGTAATCAGCGTGCCAAATGGCCCCGATGGCAATTGCCATGAAGAGCAAAATTGCATTAATGAAACTATCACTAATTGTATCAATGAAACTAAACAAAAATGCGATGCTGCCTGCGTAAATGAAACAATAAAAACATGCGCTGAAGAATGCAATCCTAAATGCCATATTGAAGAGATCAACGGCATAGAGCGGGAAATCTGTATCAAAACCTGTTCAGAAGTATGTACAGAAGAAACAGTAGAAAATTGCGGTAATTGTGTTGAAGTTGTTGAAGAAAAATGCAATTCAGAAATAGTTGAACAGTGCAATACAAAGATAGTATGTGATGATTTAGTTGAAGATAATGACGCGACTGGCGGAGCAGCTGCAGATGCAGTAGAAGAAGCCGTTCAAAATTATACATCTGCTTCTATGGAAGGAACACCTATCGAAAATATATCAGAAAATAACTCAGATAACTCAATATTTATTCCGATCTTAGAACCGATCATAAAAGCGATCTTCCCCGAAGATCTGCAGATCATGGCCATTACTAGATTGGTGTTGAATACCACGTATATCACCCAAGGGAATGGCAATGTAAATCTTACTGCATATACAACTGGAACAGATCAAAAGTATATCTATAACTGGCTGAGAAATGGAACGTCTATCGCTGTCTTGAATATGCCATTTGAAGGGATCAATGGAACCGCGACTGATAATGCATGGGATTATTCTGGATATGGTAATAATGGGAACGAATCTAGTATTATTTGGAATTCAACTGGCGGTTACGATGGGAAGGGGGCATACGAGTTTAATGGAACTAATCATATCAATTTAGGACAGCCAAGTTTATTTAATTTTGGATATGGTAATATTACTATTTCATTGCGGGTTAAATTTAAGACAACTAACGGAATAGGTAGTATTTTCGAAACAAAACAATTGGGGCAGTCAATACCTGGAATAAATATAGGTTTATCTGCTAATACTATTAATTGTGCATTTGGAACTGGGGCATCAGTAAATAGTACTATAAGTGGAGTGCTTGCTGGAAATACGTGGCATCATGTAACTTGCGTCAGGATGAGCAACGGGACTAATGAGATGTATATTAATGGTGTACTTACAAGTACTACGCATATCTTAGCATCTGCCAGTATGAGTACAAATGCAACTTTTGGTTATGATATAACAACTTCAAGGCATTTAAACGGAACAATAGATGATGTGATGATATTTAATAGAACACTCTCTGCAGAACAAGTTTATGCGCTCTGGCAGAATAGGACTGATATCATGGCCACGCAGGAATTGAACAAAGGGGATAAATGGACAGTAGAGGTTACACCTAACACCGGATCTGTAGATGGAATCATGAGTTCACAATCAGTTTTTATTTTTCCCTCGGTCATTAATTCTCTTACCTTGAACAGCACCAATGTTACTATAAATGATACTACCGTCAACCTCACCGCATATGCAAATGCCTCAGATGCAGATGGTGACAGCGTGAAAGTGATCTATAACTGGCAGAGGAATGGAACGTCTATTGCTGTCTTGAATATGCCATTTGAAGGGATCAATGGGACTACGACCAATAATACTTGGGATTATTCTGGATACGGGAATAATGGGAATGAATCGGGAGGAATTATTTGGAATTCAACTGGCGGTTACGATGGGAAGGGAGCATACCAATTTGATGGGATTAATGATTACATAAATGTATCTTCATCTACAGTATTGGATTTTGGAAGTACCACTAATTTTACAGTAAGTCTTTGGTTTAATGTTCCGAACTCCTCATTGTTTGATACATTCATTTCAAAAGGCAGCGGAAGTCTGTCTAATTCTGCTGATAAAACTACTGGGTTTACTTTGGGATATAGAAATGATATTAACCAATTAAGGTCTTTTGTAGCTGATGGAACTAGTATATCCACCATAGTTTATGGTTTTACTGGTAAAAATAGCTGGCATCATATGGCAGTGACTTACACACGAAATGCAAATCAAATAATGTATTTAGACGGTGTAAGCGTAGTTTCTTCAAGCATGTCTTCTATTGGGAACATAAATTCACCATTTAATTTAAAGATTGGTACTTCCAGAAATGTTGCCATAGATGATGCATTCAATGGAACTATCGATGATGTAATGATATTCAACCGCTCACTCTCTGCAGAACAGATCTTCGCACTCTGGCAGAATAAAACCAACGTGATTGTTGCCAATGAAACTATCGCAGGAGAAAACTGGACGGTTGTAGCGACACCAAACGATGGGTTGAGTGATGGTATGTTTGCTACCGGGGATATAGCTATATCAAACAATTTAACTATCTTAAACTCAAAGCCGATTGTTAACACATTGACATTGAACACCACTAACATAAGTTCAAACAATACTAATGTTAATCTAACCGCATATGCAACTACCTCTGATGCAGATGGCAATAGCGTGAAAGTTATCTACAATTGGCTGAGAGATGGAACGTCTATCGCTGTCTT
>CAYIZT010000069.1:0-4922 GCA_964368095.1 uncultured Methanosarcinales archaeon | reverse complement strand
AACAACGAGGATAATTAAAATGATAGTCAATAAAGAAACCATTGCAGAATTAGCAAAAGAAAACAAGCGATTGGATAACCGTACTTTAACAGAATTCCGTCAGCCAATCTTGATTGATACAAATATCTCCTGGACCGCAGAAGGTTCTGCCAGAGTACAGATCGGCGAAACCGTAGTCATGGCCGGAGTAAAACTTTCCATCGAGAAGCCTTACAACGATACCGCTGATGAAGGCGGCATAATGGTAAATGCAGAATTGTCACCTATCTCTAATCCTGAATTTGAAGCAGGACCGCCAGGCATGAAAGCAGTTGAATTGGCGAGAGTAGTCGATCGAGGCATCAGAGAAGCGAAAGCGATAGATCTGAAAAAGCTCTGCATAGCACCAGGAGAAAAAGCCTGGTTTGTCATTGTGGATATAGTCAGCCTTAACGACGATGGAAATCTGTTAGATGCAGCCGGCTTAGCAGCTCTTGCCGCATTGAAGACGGCAAAGTTCCCGGTAGTAGATGCAGAAACAGGCGCTATCGATTACAAACAGAAAACCGATAAGTCATTGCCTCTAACTAAAGAACCATTGCCGATTACCGTCTACAAAGTTAACGGCATTTTACTGGTCGATCCAAGCCTCGAAGAGGAGAAAGCCTATGAGGCACGACTGACCGTCGGCTCAGATGCCAAGGGAACAATTTCCGCATTGCAGAAAGGCGGAGACGTCGCTCTAACCATCGAAGAGATCGGAAGAATGATCGATCTAGCGTTAGAAAAGGCAAGCTTTTTAAGAAAAGAGCTTACCAAGGCGCTTAAAGCGTAATAATAAATAAGATTACTAAACTAAAAACATACAAAAATAAAATCAAAACAACCATAAGAAAAGACAAAAAATGGCAGCTAAAAAACAATTGATAGAAGAAGAGCAGATGAAGTATACCAAATATGAAAAGGCCCGCATGATCGGCTCTCGCGCATTGCAGTTATCCATGGGCGCACCATTCCTGGTAAAATTAACGCCAGAAGAATTAACTAAGATGCGGTATGATCCTTTGGAGATTGCATTGATGGAATACGAACAGGGCGTTCTTCCTATCACGATCAAGAGACCTAAAGCAAAATAGGGTTTTGCCCAAATTTTTTCTTTATCTTACCATGAATTCTACCATAACTTCCAAAAAACTGCAGCAATACTTTTCCATAACTAAGGAAGCCCTCGATAAAGCTAAACCTGCTATTGACGCATCTCGAAAAGCACAAGCAGAAGATTTTCTGGATATGGCTTCCCGCTACGTTCAGGACGCAGAATATTTTCTGACTGCCAAACAGGACGCAGTTTTGGCTTTTGCGGCACTTAATTATGCTCATGGCTGGCTGGATGCCGGGGCTAGAATCGGGCTTTTTAAGGTGAAAGACAGCCGTCTTTTTACGGTAGACGATAAATAAGGCCCCCTAACAGTATAACTACTTAATAGTACTAAAATGCAAAAGTTTTATAAAGCACGGTTATTCTGGACAATATAGTTTGGAGTTGAGGGGTTCTTAGGTGTTTATACGGGCATAGCCCAAGGGGAAACAGATAAAAATGATCGTTCAAAAGGATTTTTTAGAAAGGCTGAAAGACTTTGGATTGAATTCTTATGAGCGAAAATTGTGGATTGCCCTGCTTTCAAGAGGAGTCTCTACCGCAGGAGAACTATCTGACATCTCTAATGTACCACGATCCAGAGCGTACGATGTTCTGGAATCCTTGGAAAAGAAAGGATTCATTGTCGTAAAAGTTGGAAAACCTATCAAATATCTGACTGTCGCCCCTTCAGAAGTAATTGAACGGGTTAAGAAAAAAGTAGCAGAAGAAGCTGACGAGCGCAGCAATATACTTTCCCAATTGAAAGATTCTGAAATATTGAATCAATTAAATTCTCTTCATGCAGAAGGTGTAACTTTGGTCGACCCTACCGACAAATCAGGTTCCTTCAGAGGACGTGATAAAGTATATGAACATCTCTTTCTGATGTTCAAGAATGCTAAGAAATCCATCACTATCATGACCACAGCACAGGGGTTAACCAGAAAACATGATTTTTTTGTAAACCACCTGCGCAAGGCGGCAAAAACCGGCATATCAGTACAGATCGCCGTTCCGCCTAATACCGACAAGGAACTTATCGATAACTTTTCCCAATTCGCAAAAGTCAAGACCAGTAAGAACAACACCACCCGATTTTGCATAGTGGACGGAAAAGACTTATTGTTATTCTTGACCGACGACCAGAAAGTGCATAAAAGTTATGATTGCGCAGTCTGGGTAGAAGCACCTTACTTTGTCGAATACTTTGGCAGATTATTTGATCAGGATTGGAAAGCAAGTAAGTAAGTAAGTAGATATTTATAAAATCTTAAAAAATAGAAGATTTTTTATAACAATAATTCTTTCTTTAACAGCATGTCGCTCAAACAAGTCATTCTAGCCCGTCAAGATTTAAAGCTCCCGAAAGGCAAATTAGCTGCGCAATGCAGTCACGCAGCCGTAGAAGCGGTCCTTAAGTCGTCAGACAAGAAAGTTTCTGCCTGGCGGAAAGAAGGCATGCCAAAAATAGTTTTAAAGGTCAAGGACGAGAAGGAATTGCTGCATTATCTGCAAAAGGCCAAAGATAACGGTTTAACCACCGCATTGATTACCGATGCTGGCAGAACAGTCATCGCTCCTGGAACAAAAACCTGCGGCGCTATAGGGCCGGATGAAGAAGAAAGCATCGACGCAGTGACCGGGAAATTGCCGTTGTTGTAACTTCTGTAATTGATCTAAGGTCTGGTCCAGCTTACTTGATAGTAGGTAACATCGTTCTCGTCATCTACGATCGCCAAGAGAAGACGTTTCTTAGTGCTGTGGGCAACCCTGTTCTTTGCGCTGAATTCGTGCCAGGTAAATACGCTGGCTTCATGGACAGGGAAGACAATCCATTTAGCGTGATCTTCGCCCGGTTTTACTCCCCTATCATAGACCCGGAAATCTGCGCCGAATTTGAGCGCTGTCTTGATGATGTACCCGCGATTGCGCATGTCCCGGAATACCACATAACGGATCCAGAAATTAGGTTCAACTTTACGTGCTTTCTTGACGTATAATTCAAAGGACAGGATTTTGCCGGATTCACTTTTAATTATCAAACGCTCCCGTTCAAAAAGGTATAAGGCTTCTAAAAGAGATAATTCGACTTTCCCACTTTCGTTCAGAGTCCCAAAACGGGATTGATTGTAGAAATCTCGTGCGTCGTCGGAAGACTCAGTAATGACCCGTTCTCCGGTGAGAATGCCTAATACTGGATTCTTGGGTTTCTTTAATTCAACTACTTTTTCTTCTGTTTTGTTGTCGTCCGAAGTTTCAGGCTCTGCTGCTTCGACGGCTTTTTTCTTAGCCATGTTTACAATTAAAAGAATGTTCTTTTAAAAAGCTTTGCCCGATTCACTCCAGCTCCACCAAAGGCCTTTACCAAGGATGATGTGATCTAAGAGAGGGATACCCATCACTTTCCCTGTCTTTTCCAAAACTTTAGTTATCTGCAGATCTTCCTGTGAAGGCTCTGGATCGCCTGAAGGATGATTATGGACCACAATTATAGAATGTGCTAAATGCTTGATTGCACCATGAAAGACCTCACGGGGATGAACTAAAGATGAATTTAAGATCCCAACTGAAATGGTTTCCTCAGCGATGATGTTGTTCTTGGTATCAAGATAGATAGCGATAAAATATTCTTTTTGAAATGATTGAATTTTTGGAAGATACATCTCCGCCACTTCCTTGGCGCAGCTTATTTTCTTTTTTTCTGGATTATAATTTACCCTGTTGTAAAGCTCAAACAGAGCGATGATCTGCGAGGCCCGAGCCGGCCCGATGCCATACTGCTGCTGCAATTGCGAGAGAGTGCAGTGAGAAAGATTCTGCAAACCGTGGGTAGCGATGAGGCGATTGGAGATTTCCAGGATATTTTCCTTCTTGGTGCCGGACTTGAGGATAATTGCGAGAAGTTCTGCTGGAGAAAGAGCTTGTGGGCCTTCTTTCTGCAATCTTTCTCTGGGCCGGTTTTCCGGAGCAAGGTCGGTGATTTTCATATTATTCACGAAACATTTATTAGTTTCTTGGGGTTTAAATCGCCCAGGGTGGGATTTGAACCCACAAGTCTGGCAAGACAAAGGTTCTCTTACCTCCCCTTGATTTAAACTCAAGGGGACTTAAGACCTTCGCACTAACCAAGTTATGCGACCTGGGCTTGTTCTTTTTTGTTTTGAAGAGGTTTATATCTTCTACCCGCACTTGTCCACTGCGGGAGCGGATAATCGAAAAAGGTTAAAACTAAAAAATTCTTGAGCATTATCTCTTAATGGGTTTGTCCAGTGGGTTGTCTAGTGGTATGATATTTTGATTCAGAATGATTATTTAGATCAGTCCAGTGAAAAAAATTTGAAGCCGAAAATAGTTTATTATTTAGATCCAGTTGAAGGTATTAGTCTAGCGCGATAGCTTTTAAAAAAATATTCCGCCCAAGTTTCCCGGTCTATACCCGTCTGATCAGCATGGATCCAAAGTCCCCGTGCATCTTCCGTGAACAAAGGATATTGTTTGAGCGCGATAACTCCAGACCACACCTCATTATTATTTTCAGGATGATAAATGGTCAATCGATCGCCATTTCTAAGAATGTGCAATCCTTCATAAGACCAAGATGCATTATCGGAGGAGATGAACTGAGAATCTTGAAAAGCCCAATATCCTCCTTCAGTTCCAGTCTCAGAATGAAAGAACAATACACCTTCCAACATTTCTTCCAAAGATCCGTCTTTGCCCATAACGATGAAAAGAGTAATTGAAGTATAAAATAGTTCCTATCCATACCAAACAGCTCTGTAGAAAATCTTGAAAAAGTCGC
>CAYIZT010000068.1:0-4939 GCA_964368095.1 uncultured Methanosarcinales archaeon | reverse complement strand
AATTCCTTATTATACCTTAAGCTGCAGGAATCTGTAGGTTTAGATTTTGTATATGACGGAGAATCTAGGCGGGTAGAAATGTACCAGCATGTCGCTACAAAAGTTGAAGGTTTTGAAAAAACATCAGAAATGATCCGTTCTAGAGGGCCGGATAGCTGGCGGATGGCCGTTTGTGTAGCACCTCCAAAATTAAAAAATGATTCTCTTGATGATTTAATTACTAAAGAATTTGATTTTGTCAAGCAGCATGCTAAAAAACCAATAAAAATTCCAATCGACGACGCCTACATGATCGCTGCAATGAGCGATAATAAGTATTATCTAGAATCTCTGCGGCCGCATTATAAAAATAATCCACGCAAACTTAGATATGAGGCTAAACGAGCTTTTACTTTAGCTCTTGCACAGGAAGTAATTCGCCCGCAGGTAGAAGAAGTGGTTAAAAAAAGTGCAAGTTGGATCCAGCTGGACATCCCTGCCGCAACACTTGACCTTGAGCATATTCCTATTATGGTTGAAGGTGTAAATGAAATAGTGAAAGGCTTAGATAATATAAAATTCAGCCTGCATATTTGTTATCCTAGAAGAATTTCCTTAACTGAAAAAAAAGGATATGAACTATTATTCCCAGCTTTGTTGGATTTAGATAAACAGGTTGATCATCTATCGCTGGAATTAGCGAATGCGGATCAGTATGAAAATGACCTGGCTATCTTCGCCAAGTACAACCATCAACGTTCTTTTGAAATAGGCGCCGGAGTGATGGACATAACTTTAGAACAACAACAGAGTGGAAAAATTGAAACCGCGGAAGTGGTAAGAAAAAGGATTCTTAGGGCTGCCCAAAGCTTAGGCGATCCTGCTTTGGTATATGTAGCACCGGATTGCGGGCTTCGCCAATTGAAGTTAGATCGATGTTTAAGGATATACGAAACAATCATATGCGGAGCGGAATTAGCTCGAAAAGGATAGTAAGTTTTCAATTTGTAAATGTCTTCCTCAATAAATCAGCTTTAGTAATGATCCCTACCAGAGTTCCCTTCTTTTTCACTAAGACGATAGGGGAATATTTTAAGAGATTTGATACTATTGAAATGGTTGCAGTTATTGGGACTATCGGCGGCACTTCTTCCATTATCTCTGCTACTGTGCAGCTCTTTAATTTCTCTGCATGTTCCAACGCTGACGCTTCACTTACCAGGCCGATAATATTATCTCCATTTACAACGGGGATTTGAGAGATATTCTTGCTGCTCATCATCTTAATGGCTTCTGCAGCTTTTTCTGACGGTCGGGCGGTGATGATTTTTTTGGTCATCACTTCTTCAAGCGGCAATTCCCTTTTCGCAGATAATGTCTGCAGGGCATTCTCAATCTGCCTTACTTTAGAATAGGTAGGATCAACTCTTCCCGATTCTATCTTGGCGATAAGTGATTGCGAAACACCGGCATTTTTAGCGAATTGGTGCTGGGTCAACCCTAAAGCCATGCGCATCTTCTTGATATTTTGAAGTTCCATAGTCATCAAATCTTTACAAAGGTAAGTGGTTTATAAATATTATGAAAGGAATAAATAAACTCAATTTTATTTTCAAAGGAATTATTCTTTAAGGAATAATTTTGGTAAGAAAATTAATAAATGATTTTTCTCCCTTACGTTAATATGAAGAACCAAATTTCAAAGCATAGTATTCTTTCATTAATGTTATATATACTTCTTTTCCACAATCATTATAAAAGGTGATATAACAATGTTTTTTGTCCCAAAATTGTTTACCCAACCAGATAACTTAGGTATGGCAAAAATAATTTCTCCGGTTCAAAAACAAGAATATCTTCCTTTCATTAAATCTAATTTTGGCAAGCTTTCTCAGAGAGAAATAGCAAGAAGACTCAATATCGGCAATACAACTGTTAGAAGGTGGAGTGACGAACTAGGTTATAAATATGTAAAGCATACAGTGAATGAATATTTTTTTGATAGTTTTAACGAATCTTCCATTTACCTTCTTGGCTTGATTTATGCAGATGGCAGCATAGCTTGGGATCGAGTAAAAGGTTACAATTCTTTAACCATTACTTCTTGTGCTAAAGATAAATATCACCTAGAAAAAATAAGGATGCTCATAAATAGTACAAAATCTCTAGTTTTTTCATCCAAAACAAATTCATATAGGCTAATTGTAAATAATAAAAAAATATGTCAAAAACTTATGGGATTAGGCGTTTTACCCCGCAAAACTCTTACAATAACCTTTCCAGAATTTATCTCTGATCCATTACTTCCTCATTTTCTTCGTGGGATTGTAGATGGAGACGGTAATGTTAGATACGTGAATCGCAAGAGAAGCCCTTATTTTGAAATGACTATTGCTTCAGGATCAAAGAGATTTTGTGATGGATTAATAGAAGCTGTAAAAAATGCTATAGGTGTTGTTGGTGGTTTGCGCCAAGTAGGACCAAATACGTACGTGATTCAATATTCATGCTCTCGTGGTGTCTTGCTGGCGCAATTCATATATGGAAATGCTCAAATATTTTTGGAGAGAAAATGTGATGAATACAAGAAGTACTTGGAGGTTAAAGAAAATGGAAACTAAAAGAAATTATCTTTTTACTTCGGAGAGTGTTACAGAAGGACACCCCGATAAATTGGCCGACCAGATTTCCGATGCGATCCTGGATGCCTGTCTAGAGAAAGATCCTCACGCTCGTGTCGCGGTGGAAACATTGACCAAAACCGGTTTCGTAGTGGTGGCAGGAGAAGTTACTACTTCCGCAGTTATAGACGTACAGAAAATTGTCCGTGAAACTGTCAAAAGCATAGGTTATAACAAGCCGGAGTTAGGGTTTGATGGTGAAACTTGCGGAGTACTGGCGGCGCTTTCAGAGCAGTCTCCTGATATTGCGCAAGGCGTGAATGAAGGGCAGGGTCTTCATCTAGAGCAAGGCGCTGGAGATCAAGGGCTTATGTTCGGATATGCAACCAATGAAACGCCGGAGTACATGCCTTTACCTATCCTTCTTGCCCATAAGATAACACAGCGTCTGGCCATCGCCAGAAAAAGAAATGAATTATGGTATCTTCGCCCTGACGGAAAATCACAAGTCACAGTAGAATATGAGAATGGTGTTCCTAAACGCGTAGATACGGTAGTGCTTTCCACCCAGCATCATCCTGATATAGCTTGGGACGCAATCCAGAGAGACATGATAGAAAAAATTATCAAGCCTATCTGTTACGAATGGGTGGACGGCAGAACAAAATATTATATCAATCCTACCGGTTCTTTTGTCATCGGCGGGCCGGTCGGCGATGCTGGTGTAACTGGCAGAAAGATCATTGTGGATACCTATGGCGGCCAGGGCCGGCATGGCGGCGGAGCATTTTCAGGTAAAGATCCGACCAAAGTGGATCGTTCTGCATGCTATTATGCCCGTTATGTTGCAAAGAATATTGTTGCTGCTGGGCTGGCAGAAAAATGTGAAATTCAAGTTGCTTACGCGATAGGCGTAGCCGCACCAGTAAGCATTCTCGTCAATACGTTCGGCACAGGAAAGATACCAGAATACAAGATAGAGGAGTTGGTAAGAAAGCATTTTGATTTCCGTCCTAAAGCGATCATCCAGCAGTTGGATTTGCGACGGCCGATTTACAGAAAAACAGCTGCATACGGCCATTTCGGACGGAATGATCCTGATTTCAGCTGGGAAAAAACAGATAAAGCCGAACTGCTGCAAAAAGAAGCCCTGGCGTTAAAAACTGCGCCGTTGCTTAATGTTGAAAAGAACTGATGAACTTATTTTTTTCATATTTTTGAATATTTTATCTCGTTTCAAGACAACAAAATATATAAACTTCCCATCGCTTAAAAGCACATGAGTAATCCTAGCACCAACGAAAATGAAAAATTGATAGTGACGCTCCGCCATTCACGGAAATCATTTTTGTTAGAATATGTCTGCAGTGTTTTTCTCCTCTTTTTAGCTATATCCTCTTTGTTTAAAGGAGGGATCTTATACCAGTTGGCTTCACCATTTTTAGCCCTCTCCTTGTTTGGATTGGTCTCGACAGAAGTCCGCCGTTTCTACGGCGATAGGTATAATATAATGCAGACTAAGCTTTCTGTCGTCAAGGGGATCCTTAAAGTTAGGACCAGGAATATATATTATCAGCCCTTGGGCTTTGTCCCAGATTTTAATGTAAAACAAACTTTCCTGCAGCGCCTGTTAGGTTACGGAACAGTATTTGTGCATGTAGGCACTACTGCTCTTGAGCTTAGAGATGTTGATAATCCTCATGAAGTATTGAAAATGTTTGAGCGCTTGATAGAAGAAACCAGAAAGACACAACGAAATGTGTTCAATGCCAATAAAGAAGCTAATTGATTCTAATTAATTTGTATTCTTTAACCTGTCTTTTTTAACCGATCTAACTCTCTAAGCCACATCAAACCTATCTTGACCATAAGCCTATTGAATTTGTCAGATAACTTATACGTTTTCTTGTAAAGATCATAATCAATCAAGCCCATCCCGCGCATGGGAGTAAGGATGCGGTCGTAAAATTGTCTTTTGTTGTAGGACATCCTGTCTTCTTGCTGCAAGGGAGATTTTCCTTTCTCTTTTAGGATTATTTTTCCTTCATGAAGATTGTTAGCAAATAACCCCATCTCGGTCTTTCCTATCTCCCCTCCATTGATGGCCATGTATTTGATGAGCATTTTTGCTACTATCTCCTGCTGTTCGGTAGCAAAAATAACTGAATAGATGTCTTCCGGCAAATTCTGTTGATCTACTAAAATCACCATTTGTATAATAATGGTATATCAATATATAAATATTACATTATAGTGTGTGGCAGATTTGCCAGCTTAACCTATCTTCTTATGCTTTGTACCTTCAGTCTTGCGGATACTGTAACTTTATCGGCAGGGCA
>CAYIZT010000067.1:0-5240 GCA_964368095.1 uncultured Methanosarcinales archaeon | reverse complement strand
TACATTATACTTGGCAACACTACTTTTTGCTTTTTTAACGGTAGTTTTTGGAGTTTTAGCTGTAAATGTCCTCTTTAAAAATAAATTGAAAGAGCTATTTTCTGACCACAAATTCTTTATTTTCTTCTTCCTGCTGATGGGTTATGCCCTTTTTGCTATGGGGGAATTGACCTGGTATTTGACTTTGCAGGTATTTGAAGAGACACCAGGCGTAGGGATGCCTGATTTTTACTGGGTAACCGGAGCATTGTTCATGCTGGTCTCCTTTGCTGCACTAAGCCGTCAGCTTCATAAGGAATATGGTGAGACTCGTAAATTAGTGCCTTGGCTCATAGTAAGCTCTCTGCTCATCGCCGGAGTATTATTATATAATTCTGTTGCAGATTACACTTTCTTAGGATATCTCTATCCATTGCTGACTTCGTTGATCTTGATTTTCTCTGCAAATCTTCTGTTATACTATAGGAACCTTGATTCTTTTGAAATACATCTGCTATACTTGTTTTTTGCTAATATCGGATTTTTGGGGGGCGACTTATTATTCTCTTATTGGGGAGCTTCCAGTACGCTAGGAGCATTGTCTAATATATTTTACATCTTTGCTTACGGTCTAAGCGCATTTTCTTTCATGACCCTGATGTTTAAATTGCATCATCATTCCTGATTAAGAAAGGCCAGTATCAAATATTATGATTAAAGATGATTTTAGTATTAAAGATGAATTTTCTAGTGAAAGATAAAATCACGCTGGCGATAAGGAATTGATTAAAATTATTTTCGCTCTTCTACATACAGCACATAATTTTTTGCTTTGAAGAATCTCTTACAGAAGATAGCTACTTTTTTAGGTGAGTATTTTTTGCAGCTGAAAATATCGATAAATGCCCTATCGCCTTTTTCATCAAAATGCGCAGTGATGGTGCTGGTCTCGATGAATTGTATCATGGAGTAACCTCGCAGCCTGCCATGCCCGAAACGCTTTACTTCTGTAGGGCCTACCCGGTGCATCTTCAATTCCCTGGCCAGCTGCTTGACGAAACGCTTGATGGCAACGGGACTTTTAACTAACATTGGATCACAATCGTGCAAGTCTACACTTGCTGACCTTCCCCACCACCAATCTTTTATTGACATATTATAGTTAGAAGGTAAAAAGGCTTTTTAATATTTTGCTAATGCAATAATTACTACCAAGTAGTCAAATTAGAAAGTTTTATAAACGCAGCTTATTTTTCTAAACCGGAAAACAGGTGAAACTCAAGGTGAAAATCAATGAGAAAATTTTCCCGCATATTAATTGCTGACAGTGAACTTGATCTTTATCTGACCGCCCATAAGCTTAAACCAGCTTCTATGTTCTTTGTTTCTCCATCGACTTCTATAGAAGATGAAAATGCAGTGGTGAGAGAGTCAGAAGTATTATCGGATGGAATAGAACACACTACGCTAAAATTTAACCCTCTTGAGCTGGATTATCTTAGAACTTGGATTTCTACGTTTAAATGTTGTTATGAAGAGCGTAAGGATTACATAGAATGCGATGATTACGTAGAGCGTAAAGATCTTTCCGCTGATCATAATTTAGGTGAGGAGAAAAAAATAGTGGCTGTAAATTCTACTTTTTTTGTGGGTACTAATGAACGAACCTTGGAAAGGTTACTAAACGCAACAAATTATAGGGATCTAGGTTTAGCTTTAGGATATCCTGTCGATGCAGTCGATGCTTTTTATGAAAGAGTGAAGCAAAATAAAGAAAGTTTCCTGGTCACCCTTATCAAGGCAAAGCAGGCCGGGATCGAGCTTCCTTCTTGGTTAGCTTATTTAACGCATGTCCCAACCGGGATAGATCTTGTCCGTGGAAGAATATCACCAGCGAGCGAAGAGCAGGCTATCAAATATAAAGATTTTGTCCGAGAACATAACCCGAAATTGGCAGAAGCAGTTGAAGGCTACTTTGCGAAAAGGACCAGCGCTACTCGCTGGGAAATTGATAAGACCAGGAACGCACTTAGATTGTATTTCGACGAAAAAAGTGATTAAATGAAAAAAGTGTGATTAAATGGATCTCTTTGAACTGAAACGGGAACAGGAAAGATTGTCATATCGCATCAAATTAGAAGATACTTTTCACGATATCAAATCGATCGGCGCAGTAGAGTGCCAGGTTCTTGGTACAAAATTATTAGCGACAGTGGTGGTATGTGAATTTCCTTCTTTCGAGATCAAGGAACATAAAAATTATGCCTTAGATAATCCGCTGCCGTATAAACCTGGTTTTGTTGCCTATCGGGAGATGCCCGCTATTATTGAAGCCTTCAATCAGTTAGAAGAAGAGCCTGATCTCTTGTTGGTGAAAGGTGAAGGGATATTACATCCACGAAAATTAGGCATCGCTGCGCAATTAGGATTGGCATTAAATATCCCCACTATAGGCGTGCAGGATGCGTTGACTTTTGGAAATCTCCAAGATGGAAAAGTGTTCATCGATAATGAAATATCAGGATTTGAGATCAAGACCAAGGAATTTTCTAATCCGCTTTTTGTTTCTCCCGGGCATAACATCTCTCTAAATACTGTAGAAAAGATAATCCCCCAGATGGTCATGCCTCCGCATAAATTGCCTGAGCCGCTGCATCTTGCGCATAAGCTGGGAAGGAAAGTCCTTAAAGAAGTTGGAAAGTGAGATATAGAACATAGCTTCTTCAATAGTAATCTTTATAAAGCCAAAATGAAACAATCTACCCAAAAAGAGGACTCTTAATAATGACCATCATTAACAGGATTTCCATCCACGGATTCAAGAGCTTTGCACATAAAACAGATGTGCCCCTGGACGGCAAATACAACTGTATTCTCGGTCCCAACGGTTCCGGAAAATCTAACGTAGGAGATGCCCTTTGCTTTGTCCTAGGCAGACTATCTGCTAAATCCATGCGGGCGGAAAAGGCATCTAATCTTATTTTTAACGGCGGCAAGGATAAGAAACCTGCTTCTTCTGCTTATGTCGAAATCGCCTTTGACAATCAACATAGAGCCTTTCCGGTGGATGGCAAGGAAGTAGTGGTCAACCGGAGCATCAATAAGGACGGGAGCAGCACCTATCGTATCAACGGGCAAAAAAAGACCAGGACTGAAGTATTGGATCTTTTAGCTACCGCTAAAATTAATCCGGAAGGGTATAACATCATCCTCCAGGGCGATATCACCAGGTTTGTGGACATGCCTACCATGGAGCGAAGAAAAATCATCGAAGAGATCAGTGACGTGTCTGTCTACGAAGACAAGAAACACAAAGCTTTGTTGGAGCTTCAAAAAGTTGAAGAGAAGCTCAATAACGCCGAGATCATTCTTGCTGAAAGAAAAACTTATCTTAAGGAATTGAAGAAAGACCGCGATCAGGCCCTGAAATTCAAGGAATTGAAAGATAGGATCGATTCCAATAAAGCTACTTTTATCCATGTGCAGATGAAGGAACGTGAAGCGGTCAAGGAAGCGCATGATGCAGAGATCAGCAAACAACAGGAAAAGATCAAGGCGTTGGAAGGGAAAGCGGCTGACTTACGGAAAAAAGCAGACCAGCATAAAGCAGAGATCGCCGGTATCAACAAAGAGATTGAGCAGAGGGGAGAAAAAGAACAGTTGAAAGTGCACCGGCAGATCGAGGATATCAAGGTTTCTTTGGCGGAAGAGAAGACCAGGGTATCCACCTTAAAAGATGAGATCAACAAGATCAAGCAGAGGAAAGACCAATTCGCAGTAGAGATGGATGAGTTGGAAGAGAAAGCTTCTGCACATGATAAGCAGCAGCAGCTGCTGCAGCAGAATATCAATATCAAGCAGAAAGAATTACAGGAACTGGAAAAAAATATTGCCTTATTCAAGAAAAAGAACAATATCGAATCATCTCAAGAGTTGGAGAAGGAGATGGAACAGAAAGATGTCTTGATCGAGCAGAAGCAGGAAGAGGCACAGCAAGTGCGGCAGAAACAGCAGGAATTACTGCGCGAGAAGGACCAGCTTGAATTCCAGATCAACAGTCTTGACGAGCGCATCGCCAAAGTGAAGGAAGTCGAGAAGGAAAATAAACAGCAGATAGAAGTGCTGCAGAAAAATAAGAATGACTTCAAGACTGCGACCTTAAAATTAAACAAGTGCCTGGAGCAGGACAGCAGTTATGCTTCGCAATTAGGAAATGCACGACGGAAAATAACGGAGATACAGGAAAAACAGGCACAGCTGAATGCTAAAACGCTCAGTTATCAAGCTAATCTTGCTACCGATCTAGCGGTACGCAGCATTATAGAAAATAAAAAGAAATTCAAAGGTGTACATGGGACTATTGTTGAGCTGGGGCAGGTCAATAAGAAATATGCCCAGGCTTTAGAAGCATCTGCCGGAGCAAGGATGAACCACATAGTAGTGGAAGATGACGGGACTGCGGCTGAATGTATCACCTACCTGAAAGATAATAAGCTTGGTTCAGCTTCCTTCATCCCCCTGAATAAAATAAGATCCAACGATATTAATGTGGAAGATCAGAAACAGCTGAAGAAATCCGGTGTTCATGATTTTGCTTTGAATCTAGTCACTTTCAAGCCGCAGTATAAGAAAGCGTTCTCTTACGTGTTTGGGAAAACATTAGTGGTAGAAGATCTTGATTCTGCGCGTAAGATCGGGATTGGAACAACTCGCATGGTCACCTTAGATGGAAGCTTAGCGGAAGAAAGCGGGGTTATGCGCGGCGGTTTCTCGGCGAGAAAAGCAGCTCTTGGGTTTAAAGAAAAGGATTCTCTGGAAGAATTAGAAAGAGTGGAAAAGGAATTAGCAGAGTGGCAGGGAGTGATTGCCAGCGTGGAACAGAAGCGCGATATAAATCTTCAGGAGATTACCGCTCTGCGTACTAATAGGGCAGAATTGGAAGCAGAAGTCATTAAATTAGAAAAATCATTGCATCTGGATACGCATGACCTAGAAGCATCTACCGATCTGAAAAAAGAATTACAGGTTAGATTGAAAGACGTTGATGCTTTCATAAGTACTATACAGAAAAATATCGTTAATCTAAACAAAGAGTTAGCGGATCTAAAAACACGAAAGCAGGCTCTGCGCCTGGAAGTCAGCCAGTTGCGTGACCCACGGCTTTTAGCACAATTAAGTGCATTTGAGGAATCACGCCAGAAATGCCGGGAAGATACCTTGCGCATGGAAAGCGACCTGAAGAATCTATTGAGCAGGATGGA
>CAYIZT010000066.1:0-5305 GCA_964368095.1 uncultured Methanosarcinales archaeon | reverse complement strand
GTAGATTGTTGAAGGAGCGGAAATCATCGTATGATAACAAGAAGAAAAACGGCATCTGTGTCCGCTGCAGCAACAAGGCTCTGGAAGGGATCGTGTTCTGTGACTACCATCAGCAGAAGCAGGCAGGGTATAACAAGCAGGCTCGAACAAAATGAAACCTAAAAATATCGAAGACCTTTTTAAAAAGAAAAAAAAGAAGAGAAAAGAAGATGAATGGGAAATAGATAATTCGGATCATCCCATACATGAGAAGTACACTAAAGAAGAACCGGTGAAGGAATAGAGTTAAAGAACCAGATTTAGTTTTATCGCAATCCTTTCACTTTCCCAAAATAATAAGCTTTTCTCTCTCCTACCACATAGATCTCAAAATTCTTGATATCTTCCAGAAATGGACTCAGCAATTGTTCTTTCAACACATCTGTGCCCTCTAACAATGGATTAAAGCTGGGCACTGCGATCAATTCTTTATCTTTTCCTGATTCTTTGTTTTTCACTTTGCCTTTCCCTCCAGTTTTCGCTCTGCTTTTCCAAGTCCCTTTCAAGAAACACTTGTATTTCTCCCATTTACTGCCCTCGCGGATGGTGACAGCGGGATGTTCATGTCCGATAACTATCCTTTTTGCATCGGTTTCAACTAATACATCGCCGTGTACGATCAATGTTTCTCCGACTTTGTATTGCTCTACCACCGCTATTCCTTTTTTGTCCGCGATAGGCTTGATGATGGGGTCGTGATTCCCTTTGATGATGATCACTTCAGGGACATTGGCCAAGACAAAATCCAGAAAATGCAGCACTTCGTTCCATTCTTGGCGTAATACTTTTCCGAACTCGTGTTTCAGATCTCCGTTTATGACCACTTTAGCAGGTTTAGTTTTTTGCAGGACTATCTTTAGCTTATCCATAATCTGCTCTAATTGGAATCTTGGTACGAGAATGCCCTTCTGATGCAGGACTTCTTCGTATCCGATATGGAGGTCATTGATGGCCAGCACTTTTTCTGCTTTGAACCACAACGCTGTGCCTACCATTTCTATGCCTTTGCTGATATCCATTATAGCTGTTTTTATGAAGAAATGTTTATAAATCAATTGGCGCACAAATAAAATTATGCCTCGGTAGCTTAGCGGTGGAGCAGATGGCTGTTAACCATCAGGTCGCCCGAAGTTTTGTCTTCTGGACAAAGCTGGCGTATTCGAACCGGGCCCGAGGCGTATTTTTTTAGGGGAATTTTATTCCCCTTTCTTCTAATATCTTTATTCTATCGTATACGTTAGTGCCTGGGGAAAGTTTTCCAGTTTTGGACCATACTAAGTACCGAGTAATAGAGTTATAACTAGAAAAACCAATTAGATTCATCCATTGTTTTAAGGTATTTTTACCATTAATATCGATTTGATAAGTGATTAATTTTGTTCCTTTACGTTCTCGATGATAAGCTGCAGCAAAGTACGTAATACCAAGATCAGCGAGTAATAATTTTACGGATTCATGAAGAGTTTTACTGTAAGTACCATGATTGATAGTTGGATATTTTCCATTCTTCTTGAAGGATAAGCTAAAATCAGTATCCGCTAGACCTCTTAAAAATTTTGCTTTTAGGCTATTATTAGAATTCCGAAGAATTGAAGGAACACTAATATGCTTTTTTGGTCCGCATGGAATTTCACAGCAGTTGTTTAGAAATGTTAAAACTGCTTTAGAGCGGAAACTTATATTTACAGTGCCCCTAGTTGTTTTTGTAATAATAATTTCTTTGTTAAATAATTTTTTAATCAAGGGTTTTATGTATTCTACATACCATAAAAATCCGTTTTCATAATGGTCATCATATGCTAATCGATAATCAATTTTATTTTTTCTTTTTAGGATACTCATATGTCCATCCCCAACATGAAATCCTAAGAAATATGCCAAATCTTCGGTGAGATGTTCCGGAATCTTAATTCCTAATCTTAAATCATTTTTACTAAATTCAACTTTTGACACATCAAGTTTTATCATTTTCAAGTACCTCCAAACTTTCCATTGAAGGTTGGAGCCTACATAAAGAGGCAATTTAGCGAAACTCTTTAAATTTCTTCTTGGTTAAAAACCAAAAGAATTTTATTGGGAGTTTTGCGTTGCTCCTCTTTGAATTATATCCTTAATCTTCACTTTTTCAATCCCGCTTCATAAACCATTTCCGCGATCTTTTTCATCAATTCAACATCTTCACATTTCTTGAACAGCAATTCTCCGTAACCATGTATTATGACTTCTACTCCTTCTTCCTTGACCACCAGCAAAAGGGGAGTTTCCAAAACGGTCTCAAATTTCTGTTGAATGGCCCGTAAATCCAATTGCTGCTGCTTTTTCAGCTTTGCCGAATATGCTGCTTTGGTCTTGCATTTTTCTAACGTGAAATCAATCATGTTTGACCAAATCAGTTCTTTTTATATAAAATTAATCTTGCTGACATCGTCTTGGCCGCTCGGTTCGTGCTTTCACGCTTTTAGTTCCGCAGTGGTATTGCTTGTTACGCCTCTACAGAAAGCACCAATTAACTCCGTGACAAGCAGCCAATGTTCTCACCTCTCCTTAAGGCCATGACGACGATGTCAGCTATACCTTGACCGAATGATTTATATATCTAGATGTATTTTCAAGAAGCAATATTACAGTCATTATATTAGAGGTGATAGTGAGAATGGTTCAAAAAAAAGGAGGAGTTTTTGGAGTTGAATTACACCGGTTAGCTCATTATGCGTTCTTCGTAGGAATTGCATTAGCCTTGGTTGTGGGCATTTTCCATAAAGTTTTTGATTCCTTGTTGGGAGCAGATGCATCCCGCGTATATGTTACTACATTTGTGCTTTTAGGGACCGTGGTTGGTTTATTTAATCTTACAGCAAAAGAAACCACTCCCTTCCTGACCGCAGCAGTAGCATTGATGCTGGCAGGAATCGTTAACTTGAATCTTGTCTACGGCGTTGGTGACATTTTACGACCAAGCTTAAGCAATATTGTGGTCTTTGTCGTTCCTGGCGCAATTATCGTGGGCATGAAAGCAATCTGGCGTCTGGCATCAGATTAGATTCAGATTATTTTTGTTATTTTCTTTTTAGTTATCTTCTTCTTAGTTATTTTCTTCTATTTTTAATAGATTTATTATAATAAATTGATTATACCCGTAACTTCTGAGATAAAAAATAGTTAAAATAAATATTAGATAAAAGAAATAGTAAAACAAAATAAGCGATAAAATCACTGCAATTATACCGTCTTCAAGTCTGCTTGGATAGATCTTACTTTCTCGATCTTTTGGTCTATATCCGCAATCTTATCCTTGGCAGTAGATTTTTTCTTGGTAAGGACAGTTTCTTTTTTCATAAGGTCGGAAATCTGTGTCCGTAAAGATATCTCCTTGCTCTGAGTAGAACCCAGATTATCAGAAAATTCAGCCATCTTTTCTTCTAATTTTCGTCTAGAATTTCGTAAGCCGGACAATTCGCGATTTAAGTCCCGTAAAGCTGCATCAAGCAATGCGCGTTCTTTATGCATCCATTTATGGGTACTACCTTCTCCTATTTTTTGAGATGAAACTGGCGCAGTACTTACTCTTTTTGCATGCTTTCTTGGTCTGGCTTTTGGACGGCTGCTCTTTTTCATGACTTTCCTCTTTTTCGCTCTTTTCTTCTTTTTATGCTTAAGAGCTTTGCCTTTACTGGTTACTTTGGCTACCTGCGTGGAAAAAGTGATTGCCGGCGTGACTGGGACCGATTGAGTTTTTACTTCAACATATCGTTCTTGGACCGGTTTTGGGCTAACATATCTTTCTTCAGGGATAAGCACCGCTTTCTTCCGCCTGAACTTATCCATAAATCCCATTATGCATTCACTTCTTTTTTCAGGAATACTAAACTGTATGCCTTTATAAATTTTTTGTAGTCGCTATTTTTCATGCTGATGTTTTCTAACTCCCTTTTTGGATAATCTCTTCTAACCTTGTTTTCAATTTATTGTAGGTGTCCTCTTTGATATAGCCGCTTCTGTAACCTTCTCGTAATGTAGCCAGTTTTCTTCTATATTCGGACATGTCTCTTTTGATGATGGTCTTTGGCTTGATAATGGTCCTTTGTATGGTCCTTTGTTTGATGATAGTCCTTTCCTTGATCACTTTTGGTGTTTTTACTTTTTTGATCTTGCGGTGAGTTAAGAATAAGGCCACCACTATGCCGACGATCAATAAAAACATGATTGGTACGGCAAGCAATAAGGTCCGCCCTCCGGCTAATGCGGCTAATCCTGCCAACGCAAATATCTTTTCTCTTTCTTCAATGGTAAAAATCTCGGTAGCAGTTGCGAAAGAATCAGCATATATCATCTTCAGGGAAAGCACATACTGTCCTGGAGTAAGGTCTTTTGGAACAGGGATATTTTTTGTAAATGAAACCTGTTTTTCGATGTTGATACGTTCCTCTTGTTTATATTTGACTTTGTTTTCTTGGTCAAATATTTCATATAATAACATGACATCTTGGACCGGAACGTCCAATAGATTGAAGACAGAAACCGCCACTCGCAGCTCTTCGCCTGCATGCAAGGTTTTCTCGCGGATATCTAAGCTTCCATCAAGTAGGACAGAATCTGACTCTACTTCAGCAACTACGGTGATGGTCTTGATGAATTCTTCTTTTTGAAGTGCTTCTGCTGCCGTCACTGTTACTGTCCCGGTGTAAGTTCCAAGTTCAGAATCCCTTTTCGGATTTATGGTCAACAAAACTGGCTGTGTTCCTTTTACTGGAAGCAGGAAGAGGTCAGGGTCTATGGTAAGGAGATTTTCTAACGAAGCAACTAAATTGACTTCCAAATCTTCCATCCAATCATGAACTACGGTAATTTTCCTTTCAAATATCTGCGACTGATGGATGCTGACTTTGAGAACATCATCACTTAGGATTATTCCTTCTCTGACAATTTTTATCCTTAATTTAGCAACTCCATTTTCTACCGATATTAAGTATATGGAAATGTCCTTTAGCTTGTCATTGTCAAGATCTATCTCTTCGCTTTCGCCAACGTCCAGGGTGGTTAAAGCGCGGCTTGGATTTACCAGCAAAGTGATTGAATTCCCTTCTATTTTTGAAGCGCTGAGCGTCTGCGTCACGCCTGCCCATAAGAAAGTTAAGTCATAGGTTTTATCTATTTCAAAGTCCTTGGGCAGAACTGATAGTTCTATTTCTCTTTTTTCCTTTGACGGCCCTCCTCCTCCTCCACCGCCGCCCCCTCCTCCGCCTCCTCCGCCAGCTCCTGCTCCTCC
>CAYIZT010000065.1:0-5342 GCA_964368095.1 uncultured Methanosarcinales archaeon | reverse complement strand
GTCCGGAAGGAAGCAGCCTTAACCTGCAATCTTCATGTTCAGGGGAGCGCAAATCCGAGAAGCTGTAAGGATAAACCGGTAAAGCTTGATTAGTTCGACTGCGGGCGTGCCCCTAAACTCTCATAACAAACTTTCATAACAAACTCTTATCATGACAGAGAAGATTCCGAAGCGCACGGTTATGGAAATATGTAAGAAGGGATAGTTTGATTTAGAATTTGATCTCTAATTTATCTCCTAATTTATATTCTTCTGGAAAGGCTAACTCCAGCACATACTTTCCTTTCTCTTTAGATTTCCAGAAGGTGAAAGGCTTGAAGTTTCGTCTGATCTCTACTATCTCTTTTTTGCGGTTAAGAAGCAAAACGTCAATAGGGTAAAATACAAAGAACATGTGCAAGCATATCTTTTTCTCCTGTGAAAAAGTCATAATTATATTTTGTTTTGGCCTGAACATCAACCCGCGGGCTTGGGAGAGAAAAGAATTGCAGACGAGTTCTTCGTTGGAGACAGTCTGCTGGGTTGTTTTGTGAGTGATCATTTGATATGTTTTAGAAAATCCTCCCTATCGATTTGTAAATCATGTTTAATTATCTTGTTCAGAAGCCCTGGACCAATTTCTTCTCCAGAATGGTGTGGTATAGTAGTACGTCTTCCATCGGGATGCTTGTAAATCATATGACTACCAGTAGTGTGGCTATAAATAAAACCTAGTCTCTCTACTATCTTAGCTAGTTCTTTTCCGGTTAGCCGTGGCAATTTTGCCAAGAATTTACACCTTTATGGTTTGAACTCCTACAAATTCACTAGAAACATCTTGACTATGATCTTCATCTCCTAAATAAGCGCGAATAGCTTCTTTAGTTCTTTCTATAAGCTGATCCATGGTTTTAGCTTGAGTATGACATCCAGGTAATTCAATCACTTCTGAAACAAGCCAACCTTCTTCATCCTTCTCTATAATTATAGTATATTTTTTTGCCATATTATGCTTATAGTCAGGTATATTTATATAATTTTCGGGTCAATTCTACTAAGTTTTTACACTTCCGTCTTCCATAACTCATCTCCTACATAATGTATGTTCTTGATGACTTTTCCAGAATTCATGCCTTTCATCTCCTCGCTGCTGAACAAAGCGATACCTACCGCTAAAGGTTTTTTGTTATTTTTATCGATGACCGCAACAAATTCATCTTTTGCGATGCCTTCTTCGATTTCTACAATCCCCGGGCGCATCACGTCCGCGCCATTGACCACAAATTTTACTGCACCCATATCTACTGTGATTTTTTTGAGGGTATCATTTTCCTGCAGGAATTTTAAGGTGGGAACAATACGGTCCTGATAATAAAAGAAAGAAGGTTTTTTGTTGATGAGAATTATTTTGTACTGGTCTTCAACCAGTTCCACTTGATCTTTTTTGCTGACATCTACCTTGAAATGTTCTAATTCCCTGCTGATATCCTTGCTTCTGATCTGGACCCGTTTCATTTTTGTTTTTTCTTAATTCTCCTGAGGATAAAACTGATTATTTTTACTGCTATGGTTATGAGCAGATAAATCCCGACGATAACCAGGCCGAACAGAATCAGATAGACCAGCAGTATTATCATGCCAAAGTCTTGGGCAGTCTGCAGCTTGTAGATGAGATAGCCTACCCAGAGCAATATCAAGCCTCCTAAAATTATCCAGATAATCTTGCCTATTTTTGTAATTATCTTGAGGATAGTTGACATGGCTTACTCTACCAGTATCCCTAGTTTTCCGGGCATGGCTGACTGCGCTTTAGGATGCTGGCTGTCTTCGGCGCGAATAATTTCAATTTTGCATGCAAATTCTTTTTCTAAGAAATCTTTCGCTTCCTTCAGGGCAGCAAGCTCTTCTTTCTGTGAGGTTACTAACAATGGTATTTTAGCAGGGTCTTTCGCTAAACTCATCACGATCCTGCTGACTTCTTTACCCCTGATCTTCAGCTCTTCCTCTTCCAATACCCGCCTCATTATCTCACCCATATTTCTGGTGACTTTAATCTCTTTTGAGACTAGATTAAATAGTCCATAACTCCAATCTTCTGCAACAAAAAAAGTGAACTTTTTTGCTTTTTCCAGCTTTGCCAGCATCAGCACATTGCGCATGCCTTCAATGGTATTCCTGATAAGCTCTTCACCTGCTTCCGCTTTCGGGCTAATCTTTTTCTCATCCACTTTAGGCCATAAGGATGCTGAGGTCAGTTCAGTGCTGTCATTAAGCTCTTCACTCAGATGAGGCGTGATGGGGTTCATCAATCTAGCCCAGATAGATAATACTTCGTTGATGATTTTTTTATTTTCTCCACCCCGGCGCAAGTACCATTTTAAATCATCGTACATCATATAATACACTACTGAAGCTAAATCCCGCAGGCCATATTGTTCCATGGCCTTGTTACAGGTTTTGATATGTTCATGTACTCTTGATAAAAGCCAGCTGTCAATGGATTTTTTATTTCCATCTGCTTTCCGCAGTTCTTCTGCTACTCCATATATCCTTTCCAGCGCATTTTTATAATTCAGCACTACCTCTTCAGCCCAGACCACATCGACGTGCGGTGATCCGATATGCGCATAGTATAGACGCATAGCATCGACGCCATATTTTTCTATAGCGTTAGGGATAGGTTCTGCGCCTCCTTTGCTCTTGGAAATCTTTCCGCCTTTTCCAGTAACCCACCAATTGACGAAAATACCTTTAGGCCATCTGTCAGCAGGAAGAATACCTACGTGATTCATGATAAAAACAGGGAAATGCACGGTCTGATGTTCCTTTCCCCCTAAATTGAGGTCGAGGGGATAGAAGTATTGGAACTCTTCCCTAATCGGCTTCCACTTTTTCTTTCCCTCTCCGATCCCCAGGAAAACATAATCAAAAAATTCTTCACTGAGATCATGCAGGCTGATAGTGTCGTTGTTGATGAATTTGGAAACTATATAATATGCCGGGTAAAGCGTTGAATCGCTGATGGGCTCGACGGTCCAATTTTCGTCAAATGGAAACTTGCTTCCTAACCAATTGCCCAGCCTGGTACATGCCCTATCTCCAAACCAGTCCAGAACCCCCGGAAGATTCTCTTTGTATTCCTTCGGATAGATGTTCATCTCTTTGGCGTGCGCTTTGCTTTGTTCAGTCAGCATTTGGTCGGAATAGCGGATGAACCATTGATCATCGATACGTTTGATGAATACCTTGTTTCCGCAGCGGCAGACGACTTCTTCGCTCAGATCATGGAACACATCTCCTTTTCCTGATTCCAACAATTCTGCTTTGATCATCTCTTTCGCTTCTTCAACTTTCTTGCCGGAGTACTTGCCGCAATTTTCCGTCATCACGCCGGAATGATACCCTGCTTTGTAGACTTCTTTGGTCGCTTCTTCCAATTTTGGATCGGCTAAGGATTGGATATTGAGTTTTTTCACTGTTTCTTGGGCAGGGAAATTTCCAAAACCTTTAGTTTTGATGATTGGTATAAGATGGAGGCTATTGATTTCCGGATGATTGAGATTGTATGCCTTGCATAATTGTGGGTTTTCCTGCAATGTCTTTAAAGCAACATAATCAAACGGCGCATCGCTGGGCACGCTGGTGACGATTCCAGTTCCAACATTGGCATTGACAAAAGTAGCAGGAAGGATGATTATTTCTTTTTCTATTCCCGGCGCCTTGGCTTTCCTGCCGATGAACTGTTTGATGTCTAGATCCTCTTTCAGCAGCACATCATCTTTTTGATATTGTAATTTCTCCGCCGCTTCCCGGCTCATGATCCAGTCTTCTCCTTCCACTTCTACGTGAAGATATTTCACTTCAGGATTGACCCAGAGATTAGTCTGTCCGTAGATAGTTTCCGGCCTTAATGTCGCTGCGACAAGATAATAATGGTCTAATTTGAATTTAAGTAAAGTATATTCATTCTTTTCAGCATTGCCGCCTTTAGATATGTCTGTCTCAGAAGGATCGACCGCTACCGGACCATGCACAGCGCAGGCCGCAGCAAAATATGGTTTCTGTACTAAAAGATTTTTCTGCAGCAGTTTCTTGAACTGCCATTGGATGAATTTTTCATAATCTGGAAAAGTAGTGCAGGTGAATCTTTCCCAGTCACAGAGGAAACCGAATTTTTTCCAGTAATCGTTTACGTAAACGCTGTTAAAATATTCGATGATCTTTTCGGGGGTAGTAAGTTCCTTGATTTTTTTCTGCGGGCAGCCATTATTTAGCAAGTAATTTATCCAATCCTGATCTTTATTCTTGACTTTATTGGCGAAGGAGATCGCCTGATTGCCGGAAGCGTGCGTGCCGACCGGGAAAATGACTTTCTTCCCTTTTAGTCTTTCGTAGCGGCAGATCGCATCAGTGTAGCTGAAACCGCGCATATGTCCTACGTGCAGGAAGCCCGAAATACCGGGATAAGCAAAGATCATGAAGAATTTATCTTTATCTTTATCTACTGAAGCTTTTCCCAGATCAGCCTTTTCCCACTCTTTCTGCCACTTTTGCTGCAGCTTATTCCAGTCTAGGCTCATCTGTGAGAGAATGGAAGAATTGTTTAAAAAGGTGTTGATAAAATTGGTGTGGAAGTGAGTGAAGTTAAATGATTCAAGGTTGTAAAAACATCGTTCAGTAGAACCAGAAAATTATTGGACTTGATTGATGTTAGGCTTCCAGGACTTTATGTTGAGGTCGAGCGTAGCGAGAAGTCGTGAAAAGACGATCAAAGGCAGTAGCCCAGTAGAGCAGTACGTAGAAAGGCAATCCCACTTTAGTGATTCAGTAGTCATCAGAATTTTGGCACCGTTAAAACAGCAGTAAGTTTAAATAAGTCCATCTTATTCTTTTTTGTTATGTGGGAGCTTAGAGAGACCAGTGAATTTGAACATAAATTTGAGGAACTTCCACCCAATATTAAAGAAAGATTTGAGAATCAAATCAAAAAGCTACAGGGAGATCCCTATGCTCTTGGTAAAACGCTGGGCTATCCCTGGTTTAGAGAACTCAAAAATGATAAGTGGCGTGTTTATTATCTCGTTTATGATCAGCTGGTTGTAGTCTTATTTGTTGGCGTCTCTGATAAAAAGACCCAGCAGGCAGTAATCAATATTGTTAAAAATAACTTGAAAATGTTTAAAGAATTTGTCGAAAAAGGGACAAAAAGGTTATAAAGAATAAGAGATTATTAACTTATAAAATGGATAAAGAACTTCAAAAATTAATTGATGAACGTCAAGAGCTTATTGACAAGCTTTGTATGGAAATTGTCGCGAGATCGGAAGAGCGTCGTGTAGGGAAAGAGTGTAGATCTCGGTGGT
>CAYIZT010000064.1:0-5436 GCA_964368095.1 uncultured Methanosarcinales archaeon | reverse complement strand
CTCTTCCGATCTAGCTACTAACGTGATCAGCAATACTTTTTTCATAATTTCTCATTTTATTTTAATAGCCCCGCCCGGATTCGAACCGAGGTCACAGCCTTTCACCGATGACCCCAGAGGGCTGTATGATAGTCCGCTACACTACGGGGCTGTGACCTCAAGAACAAAATAGAGATTATTTAAAGGTTACTGCCCATCCCCATCAATAATCTCTTCTATCGTATCACGGACATAATCCTCAGCCAATGCAAACCCCACTCCCTCAAAACCCGCTATCTTTAATGTATTGACACCAACAACTTTGCCTGCGGTGTTAATCAACGGCCCGCCTGAGTTTCCTGGATTGATGGGCACATCAATCTGCACGAGCTGGCGTCCATTTGAATCTTCCCGATTGACTGCACTCACAATGCCCTGCGTGACTGTGAAATCCAATCCTCCCGGATTGCCGACCGCAATCACTTTCTCCCCTGCTTTAAGACTGTCTGAATCACCCCAGCTCAGGCGAGTAAAACTTCCATCAATGTCAAGCACCGCAATATCCATCAGCTTATTCCCTCCCACCAATCGCACCGCATGATTCTCGCCGTCTGATGTCGCAATTGTTGCTGCACGCGCGCCATCAATCACATGATAATTGGTGACAACATATCCATCGCTATGCACGATAAACCCGCTGCCCACGCCGACATCGGTCCGCACGCTCACAACCGATGGGAGCGAGTTATCAATAACCTCTGAAAAATCTTTGAACTCTGACTTTAGTCCTGCAACTCTTTCTTCAAGATCACTAAATTGCTTTGCGCTTTCCGTCTGGAGCACATCAAGCTGTCCAGTTAAGCTTTTTATTTCAGCGCTCTTCTTCTCAAGTGTTGTATCGAGCGCCGTTACATCCTTCTCCAGGCTGCCAACCCTTTGTTCAAAAGCTGACTGCAGGCTTCCTAATTGCTGATCCAGTTTGGAGATTTCTTTTGTAAGCATCTGCCTCGTTTCAACTGTGACACTATTCTGATAGAGCATGATGCCGACAACAACCCCAACAATGACAAATCCATACACGACATGCTGGATGATGTCACGATTAAGCTCTCGCTTGACTTCATACTCTATTTCATCATCTATTTCACGCTTAACTGACCGCTTCATACAGCAGTGAAAAAGAAGCACACTTAAAAAAGTATCTTTAGTGAAGTGAGTTACAGGATAATAGAATAGCCCGCCCGGATTACTCTGAGCGGAGCTCAAGAAATCCGAAGGATTTCACAGACGTTCGAATCCGAAGTGGCTTTATTGATAAAGAGAGTAGCCCCGCCCGGATTCGAACCGAGGTCTCAGCCTTTCATCACAATGTTCCAAAGGGCTGAATGATAGTCCGCTACACCACGGGGCTGTGTCATCTGCGATGAAACAGCCGCCTTATAAACATTTTCATCTAAGAAAAGGAGACCCCATCTCTTTTCGCAAGAACTATTTTCCGATCAGTCGCGTGCTCGCTTCCCAGTCTTTGCCAACCCAGAACCCATAAACACCGTTGTCCGTGTGCCTTTCCGCAAAATAGTAGGTTCTCCCGCCAAGCAACTTGGTCATGTCCTTGTGAACTTCAACCCATCCATCAAGGGACTTCATTCCAAGTACTATGGGAAAGCTAGTATATAAATTTTGAGGAGAAAAACTGCCCCTCTAAGGCAGCTCATGAGAGAGAGAGAGAGAGTTAAGGCTCTACAATCCAGTTGTCCCATTAGACAATAGTAAGGCTGATATCCATAAGCAAAATCTATCCTTAAAAATGAGAAGACATAGAGATAAGTGAAATATATATTTAACTGGGGTAAAGTATATAAACTAATTAAACTAATAGATATCTGTTATTAGAGAATGTGATTTTTAATGGTTTTTGTTTAAGGTGGGGGCTCAAAATGAAAAGCTCAAAATTTGAGGTGTTGCTTATTTTTATGTTTTTGATAGGTGTGATAGTTGTTAATGCAGAGTCAAGCGAACCAAAAAACGCTGGAACCGGCGAAAATGTTGCTGATGTGGGTGCAATCACATGGACTGCCCCAAGCAATATTGTTGCTGATGATACTGATTATGCAACTGCTAGTTTTACAAACAATGGTGAAATTTCTACATACCTCCAAGCTACTAATTATGGTTTTAGTATTCCAGCCGGTGCGACCATAAATGGAATTCAAGTTTCGATTATGCGGCAAAGTTCTTCAGCGACAGGGGGTAATATAAATGATAACAGAGTCAGCTTGATTAAAGAGGGTACGATTATTGGCGATAATAAAGCAGACGGAACAGGCTGGCCTACTTCGATGGCAGAGGCTAATTATGGTGCTACTGATAATCTATGGGGAACTACATGGACACCTGCGGATATAAATGCTGCAAATTTCGGAGTGGCTCTTTCCGCCGTAAGCACGATTAATAATGATAGGACCGCTTCTGTTGATTACATGCAGATTACTGTCACATATACTCCAGATACAACTGCTCCTACAATTTCAAACCAGCCGGCCATCGAACCGTTTGATTTTAATTATTATTACATCTCAGGAACAGTTACTGTGTCAGCAACAGTAGACCCCGACTTATCTGGCATAAATAGTGTTTCATTCACCATGTATGACTATTATGACGAACAGGTGCCACAAACCTGCCAAGGAGTCCAAAACGAAGCAGATACGAGCCAGTGGTCATGCCAAATTGATACAACCCTGCTTTCTGATAGCAGTTATGAGGAACTCTACGACATGGAAATTATAGCCACCGATAATGCTGGCAACTCTGCAACAGATTACTACAGCAACTGGGATAATTATTTTGATATTGACAATACTGCTCCGAGCAGCAGTGATGACTATTTCAGTTATGATGAAAATGGTACTGCTATTACAAAAAATGATGCCTGGCAGAATTCTGAACAACAAATAATCCTAACAGCTTCTGACTCTGCTAGCGGCGGAAACATAAAATACTGCACCTATACACCTGGTTTTGAGGCTGAAACCTGCGAGCTCTCGCCACAAGATTCAGATACGGTCTATATTTACATAGGTGACGGGGGAACAACCATACTAAGGTATACTACCGCTGATTTTGCAGGAAACGAGGAGGGAGCTGTAAAAACCCTGGTTGTCAAGATAGATTTTAACTCGCCGGTAAGAGATTCCCCCCCTACCATCAAGCCGCTCAATGATTTATATTATGTCTCAGGCGTGACCAATCTATCAGCGATTATCACGGATGAAGCCTCTGGTATGGGCAGCGTTGATTTTACTATAGGCAGTGAAGGGTCAGAGCAGTCATGCAGTCCAGTGGAGGATGAAAGCAGTCCTGGTTTATGGCAGTGCCAGATTGACACGAATTCGCTTTCTGACAGCAGTGGCAAAATGTATAATTTTAGGATTACAGCAAGTGATAACATAGGCAACCTTATTACAGATTATTACAGCGATTGGTACGGCCATAATTTTGACATTGACAACACTGCGCCAAGCAGTTCTGATGATTATGGCGAAAAGAATGATACCTGGCAAAGCGGCGAACAAACTATAACTTTAACTGGTTCTGACTCTGAGCCAGGGAGCGGCTTAGCAAACATTCTTTACTGCACAGGCACCGAGAACATCTGTGAGCCAACAACTGGATATAATGAGCCTGTAACTATAAGCGACGATGGGATAACCTACGTAAGATATTATTCTATTGACAATGCGGGCAACACAGAGGAAACAAAGTCCCTAACAATCAAGAAACTCGGAGAGAATGAAAGTGTCGCGGATGAAGAGCAGGAAATAATTGAAGAGGATATAACAGAGATTATTGTGCCTGTTGGTTCGCCTCTTAAGGGAGTCATTGTGAATTTTACAGATGACAGTAAAAATGTAAATATTTCATTGGCAGAGTTGATGAATGAAACTGGCGAAGTTACCCTCGTTAATGATTTTACATTAACAAGAGATACTGATACAGTAAACTATACTGCTGAAATACCTGCAGGAACAGTTATTTCAGGAGGCTCTGACTGGGATGGAAAAATAAATGTGCCAACAATAAAAGATGCTTCAGATTTTTCAGCTCCATCAGGCTCAGTTGATATCGTTATAGATGTTGGCAGCAGCATTGAGATAAACTTTTCCAATGCTGTTAAAATTGTGATTGGAGGAAAAGCAGGAAAAAACGCTGGATGGGCAAGAGGCACAAATACTCTCACGGAAATCACAACGTTATGCAATAGTGCAACTAATCCTACAAATATAAACGAAGTTTCGCCAAGAGAGTGTTATATTAATTCTGGAAGCGACTTATTGGTATGGACATACCACTTCACTGAATTTGCAGCATACACACCAGCAGTAGCACAAAGTGGTAACGTTGTCACCAGAAGCGGAGGCAGCAGATCGATTACACCTACTCCAAAAACTCCCACGCCAGCAGTAACTACACCCGTAACAACACCAGCCGAAACAACAGAAACTAAAGAAGCAACTCCTGCTGAAGCAGCAGAAGCTGCCGAAGTTGTGAGCAGTCCAGCAGGCGCAGTAATAGGAACAGCAGCAAGGACAGGCATTAGTGGATTTATAGTGATAATTGCCGTTGGGGGGCTATTAATTTTTGCACATATAAACGGAGGAATGCCAGGTTCGGACAACTTTACAAGAGCTGCAAACTTTCACAGAAGAGCTGAAAAACAGTACAAAAGCGGAAACAACGAAAAGGCAAGCTGGTTATACCTCAAAGCAAACGAATTAAGGAAAGCAACACATTTCAAAGTCAGGATGATTCAGAATGCCCGATGAACCAATGGATCGGATGAACTACAGAATTATCAGCAGAGAAAAAGAAATAAAAGAAGTATTGTACAGGATAGCTTCCGGAAGCATGCTTGTTATTGAAGGAAAAAAAGGTAGCGGAAAAACAGCGCTGTTAAGATACGCAATAAACAATTTCAAAGGCAAAGGAAAAGTAGTTTACCTGAACGGGAACAGATTAAACAAGAGGCCAAGCATATCTAGCCTGCTGAGAAAGAAGGGAATGATACTACTGCTTGACAATGTACACAGCCTGACAATGAAAAACAACGAGCAGATTAAGTTCTATTATGACAACGGAGACATAGAATCGGTGGCATTCACAACTAATGATTACGAGAAAGTCAGATTTAGCGATGCAATGAAAGGCAGGATTGGAAGAAATATTATAACTTTAGCGCCATTAAACAAAGAAGATGCTGTAAAAGCTGCAAGAGAAAGGTACACTGAGGAGATTATTCCTGACGAAGTATTAAAAAAGCTTTATGATGGCGATATGAAACTATTTTTGTACAAGTGTCAGGCCTTATTTGAATATGTAACTCAAAAAGGTAATACGGCTACATTGGACGATATAAAAAGAATATCGGAGATGGAAGAAGAAGCTGATGAATCTACT
>CAYIZT010000063.1:0-5499 GCA_964368095.1 uncultured Methanosarcinales archaeon | reverse complement strand
ACGATATCATCTCTACCGGGCATACTATCGCAGAAGCGGCTAAGAAAGCCAAAGCTGCCGGAGCGAAAAGCATTACTGCAATCGGCGTGCATGGATTGTTGGTGGAAGGTGCTTTAGCCAAGATGAAGAAAGCTGGAGTGACTAAAGTGGTGACCACCAATTGCATTGAGCATAGGACTAATGGTATTGATGTGACTGGTTTGTTAGCGGAAGAGCTGAAGAAATGAATCTCCCAATCGCAGCAGAGCTGCGGAGTACAAGAAATACAACAAGGTTATATTTCTGTACTGAAAATCAATAGTTTTTGATTTTCATGTATTAAATCCACGCGGTAATAAAGGAATTAATTCTGGTCAGCAGAAAGAACTTACGTTTTAATCTAGAGAGAATCCAAGTTTCTTTGATATTGTTTTAAATCACAAGTCTCAGCAACCCAAGCTGGTTTTTCATGGTAGTTCCATTTTAACCTTTCTGCCAATAAACTTTCATTCCTTATATATGCTCCATCTTGTTCATATGACCATCCAAACTTTTCAGTTCTTTCTTCAAAAATATGAAAATATCTTGCTTCAGTACATGGAGCACAACAAGCAGCCATGCAAACTGCAGCCCATTCTTCGTTAGATGATGTATGAGCTTCTCTCCAATAAGCTGAATTTGCATCATCTGTTATCAAAACTAATTCTGATAAAGTTAAAACCCCTTTTTCAGGCATAGTTTCTGGCGTTGATGTTATAAAACCCCTTCTAACCCAGGGCTTCTTTCTATCTTCACTTAGTTTCTCATCGACGAATAAAATTAATTGTTCGGTGTGATATAAGTTTAAGACCTGTTTATCTGTTAAACCTATTCCTCTTAATCTTCTTGTAAATTCTTGACCATAAATATCTTCTACTGAATCAGATTTATACACTAATTCAGAAGTCATCATATTGTTGACTTTCCCTAATTCTGCTTGTACTTCCAATCCTTCCTGTTGCATTGCCTGTTCCTGTAACATACTAGTAACTATAGAATCGACATTAATACCACAATCTCTAAGAATATGTAATCCCTGTTCTCCAACCTGTTCAAAAATAAATGTCTTTTTTTCTTCAATAGTGGCCATTTTCTTAGTTAAGACAGAGTTTATTTAAAAAAGTTACTGATGAATAATTTGAACTCGCTGGGAGCAGATGTTAGAAAAGTTAATATAGAAAACAGGTCACTTCAATTTTTCTTGAAGATAGGGGTAATAAAATGGTAGAAGATCTGGAAATAAAAGTGAAATTATCAAATCAATCATTTGTTGAAGCTGGTGGAAAAGATGTTTATCCTGATCTAGAAGTTGCAGGGATCGTTTTTGCTAAGTTAAATGCCGGAGAACATTCTGGAAAAGATTATGATACGGCTAGAGTTAATAAACGATTAGATACTCAGGCAATAAATCTTGGTGCAACCTATGTTTTCAAAGTAGAATATTTATTTAGGCCAGACCAGCACGATGGAGAACATCTTTATTGTGCTATTGGAACTGCTTACAGGCCGATGAAGAGTGAATAGCTAGTCGCCTCAAGATTTCTTGGGGATTTAGGAGGAATAAAAATGAAAGAAGAACTATCGCCAGAACAAAAACAATATCTTAAAGAAAGAAAATTTGAAATCATTGAAGGACGGCCATCTCAAGAAGAACCTTTCCCGTATGTTACTTTAAGAGAACCTCAACAATGGATTGAACAATCAGAAGCTTCATACCACCAAACACCATCATCTTCAACAGGAACAGTGGGCGTAGCCCATCCTTCAACAATGGGAGAAGATGAATTGGTTGAATTAATTGAAAGTATTGTCGGAGGAAATATGAGTTTAGATGGAAAACTTTTCAACACCAATCCAGGAAATCCTATAAGAGTTTATGTAATTGATCCTGCTTGGAAAGCTGTAGCTCAAAAATTAGATTCTAAATATAAATAAACTTGCCCTTTTTATTCTTTTATTTTAGGTATCACATTAAAACGGCATTTCTAAAATTCCTTCGCTACATTTCATTCCGCTCGGGCACGTGGCACTCTCGCTAACGCTCACTAGGAGGATAAGCCTCAGGAAGCTTAACATCGTTATGCCTAATTTTTCACAACACAAAATACAACCCACTTGCATTCGGAACAGTTCATAAAATGAAATAAAATATCACCGGCAATATCAAACAACCCATCAGATGATTCTTTCCCACGCCAAATGAAGAAGTGACCAAACCTATCGCTGTTGCCGTCAATAAAATAGTCAGACCGATAAAACCATCAAAGTACATCGCAAGCAAAGTGATGAAGATTATTATCCCTAGTAATAATTTAGTGTAATTTACCTTGACAATATACTTTGCAAATACTTTAGACAGATATATTGTCAGTAAAGCTGCAATTCCTCCTGCTACTAATGCCACGCCGATAAACAAGATCATCTCTTTAAATCCGACACTGCCCATCAATTCATTTACAGCAACGATAGCCCCGTTCCGTGCTTTTTGCAGCACATACGCGGCAGCGATGGAAATAACCATGCTGGCCGTATTCAAACCGCCAACTAAAGTTAGAAAACCTTCATCACCTATATCGCCGACAGCCTCGGTTGCGATAATCGCTGCCTGCGCTGAACCGAATCCGGGAAGAAATGCCGCCACAAATCCCATCCCGGAAGCAGCGGAGACAGATTTCATCAGATTTTTTTTTGATAAGGATAAAGGAGCGCTTTTTTGTTTTGGGATCACTGATTTCTGCCGAAGGCTCTCGATAAGGATGGAAAAACCAAATAATCCGGATAATAAAGGGAATAACGGCTGCTTCAGATTAGGGATGCTGAAGACTACCAAGCCCAGTGCACCTGAAAGTAAGAATACTACCAGAGCTTTCAATCTTTTGCCTTTATCTTTCAGGATTAAATAGGCCATCACTCCTATCAGCAGATAGCCTACTATGGCGCTGACCAGAGGAGATAGTTTTTCCATGCTCACGATGAAGATAGGGAATAAGATTATGCTTAAGAGCAGGCTGCCCAGAGCGCCGATGACGGTATAGAGAATAGCGCTGTGCCCTAGGCCTTTCAGGAGCAGACGATGACCTGGAAGAACATTTAACGCTTGCGCATCAGTAGGAGCGCCGAGGTAGATGCTGGGTATAGCATCAAGAAAAGTATGGGTGATAGCCAAGGAGATTATGAAGACCGCCAGGACTATCGGCGAAGTATAAGTGAGCAAAACTGAAGAGAAAGAGATTAGCAAGACTGAGACGAGATTTACGTGTATTCCCGGGACTAAGCCGGTTATTATCCCGCATAAAACGCCTAAGAATAAGGCTAACAAGATTTCCAGCAGCATAAGAAGTCTGCTAAGAGATGATTTTTATGGATTGTGGTGATGCAGCATTATTGATATAGTATAGAAGTCTAATCTGTAAATCATCAAGGTGCTGAAAGGACATCGCCGGAAGACTGAAATGTTTAGAATAATTGTTTCAATAGTTTTATAAAACAATGCTTCAACAACAATCGTTTATGAGCACTAATTCTTTAGATAACAAAATCAACAGCATCATCATGATCAATGGCAGCCCCAGGCGCGAGAGAAGCAATACCCAGTATATCGCTGATTATTTTTTGGAAGGGGCTAGAGAAGCCGGTGCAAGGACTGAAGTAGAATATCTTTATGGAAAGAAAATGCAATACTGCCAGGGAGAGTTTCATTGCTTCGAAAAGACTCCTGGCAAATGCATGTACGATAAAAAGGATGAAGTACAGGCATTATGGGAGAAAGCAGTAACATTTGATCTGATCCTTATCGGTTCAGGCGTATATGCCAGCTTTTTGTCCGGTAAAACAAAAACATTTCTGGAACGCGTACTTCCTCTTCTGGATCCGCATCTTGAAAAAGATGGAAACCCCGATTATGTCGACCCTTCCCCGCCGGAAGGATTATTCAATCAGATCCTGGGATATTTAAGTCCGTATGTACTTCCTTCGATCGACCCTCATTTTGATCCTGGCGCAGTCGGAGAATACCATCACCGAGCGCGAGTAGATGAGAAGGGCAACCGCTTCAAATTCCCGCCTATCGGATTTATCTGCAATGCCGGTCTGCCGGAACAGAGCCAATTTGAAGTCATCAAAGAATATGCAAGGGATCTGCCAAAGAATCTAAGAAATGAATGTGTCGTTGAGATCTATAGAGGACAGGGAGAACTTTTTACATTCAAGTCCTTGCTGTTCTACCCGATATTTCAAAAATACCAAAATGTTTTAAGACAAGCCGGCCGGGAAGTGGTCAGGCAGGGAAGGATTTCCAAGCCGACCCAAGCTGAACTTGAGAAACCTTTGATCCATCATGATTGGTACATGTCCTTGGCTAATGCTCATTTTGACCGAGAATTAGGTGATTTCTCTTCTCCACTTAACAGGATGATCCTGGCCCATAACGAGATCCAGGAGTTTGCAGAAACACAATTTGAAAGATTGAAGGGATTAAAAGAGAGACATCTGCCGGCTAATAAAAAATAAGTTTTTCTATAGAATATTTATCTTGAGGATGTTTTTCTCAATAAGATTTATCTCAATTATATAATTAAGCATATAATTTTATAAACTTATTTTTATCTTTCCGGCTGATGAAGAATTTTCGCAGGCAGAAGACGTACGGCAATTACAAGGTTGCGCACTGTCCTTTCTGCGATAAGACTGCCACTTTCAAAAACGAGCAGGGCATGGATGTCTGCAAGGTGCATATGCAGCAGAAGATGGAAGAGATAAGATGCACTTGCGGCCGCTGGCTGGAGACGAGGAGCGGCAAGTTCGGCCCATACTTCAACTGCATCAACTGCGGAAATATCAATTACAACAAAGGCATGGCCATGATAGAGATGACCACGCCGATCAAAGATGAAGTGCAAAAAGAACCCCTAAAGGTTGAACAAAAATTACAAAAAAAACCGGCGAGAGAGATTGAAGAGCGGAAAGAAACTGTCATCTCTTCCCGAGATGTGGAGTATTTTGACTGATAATTTTTTGATAGATGATATAAAAATAGTATGATGGAGATATGAAGTATAATCAAAATATTTTTTGTTGGTCACAAGTATATTTTAATTCATCGCGTAAATCGTCATAATTTTTTCCTTTAGTAATCAGAATAATCAAATGTATTCCTCTATTTCTCATCTTTCTGAGAGTATCATTAATAAATTTAGTAAAAAGATCTTCATTATTATACAATAGCATAGATGTTACTGAATCAATAAATAATATTGATTTTTTAGGTATTATTTTCTGACCAATTAAAATAGAGATTTTTGTTAAATCTTTCATACTATTGATATAAGTTACATGTTCTTGGTCTTTTATGTTCGAAGAATTTTGTTTAGTAATCATATCAATAATGTGAATATTCTTTAAATCTATTTTCTTTTCTTCAAAAAGATTAAATGAACTTCCCCGCAGCAAGCTGCGGGGTATCACGTTAGAAACGTGCGAAGG
>CAYIZT010000062.1:0-5539 GCA_964368095.1 uncultured Methanosarcinales archaeon | reverse complement strand
ATTTTCGGAAGGTTCCGGAAAATCGTTGTTTTCCGTTACCCTCCCGTAGGGAGCATCCCCTTCCGCAATCAAAGTCATATCAAATCAATCGTTCGTGTATTGATGCTAACCGCATTCAGGACAGAGCAAGGTCTAGAAACAAATATAAATCGCAAAACTATTGTCTGTTCATGAAAAGCGGTTTAGGGTTTCTCCGTACTTATCTTTACGTAATTATGATTATTTCTCTTTTGGGATTAACTGACGCGGTATTGCATTTCCTGAAGATTACTCCAATCCTGTATGCTAGAATAGTCCCCTTGGTGCTATTCCTCTTTTTTTTCTTTAACCTTTTCTCTATAATAATATTCCGCCGCCGCCAGCTGAAAAGGATAGTATATCTGCTTCCAATTTACTACTTGGTCAGCTACATAATTTTCCTGTCTATCGGACTAGGCCTTTCCATCACCGGGTATACTACAACTTGGTTAAGTTTTGCCCTCATCGGCATCCAAGCGGCCTCTTCTCTTTTTGAACTAGGCTTCAGCATATACCTGCTCACAAAGCCAGGCTCTTCTCTAACTCTATAAATTCTTTCAATAGAGAATTATTATCCATTAGGATGGAATATTCAGTCTTATCTAATCTCTTGCTTTCTATAAAAGCGATAAATTTTTTCTGTTTTTCTTCATCCCATTTTTCGAATAATTTAGCGGTATTGCAAAAGTATTCCGTATCACAATGCCCAATCCGTAAATCTTTTCCGTGCCGGGCCGGGTGCAAAGGGCAGAGGTAGCATCCCTTCTCTTCGATAAGATTCCTGCATACACCATTGCGCAAATCACGGGCCGGTCTTCTATCCCTAAACTTTAGAAATTCTTCCTCTGTTTTTGGGTCCGCGTGCTTGAATTCAAGATTATTTTTGAACACCGCTTCCTGTATTTTTTCTTTTGATTCAAAATCAAATCCGCAGCAGCCCATACAGCCGCCGTTTAATTGGCATAATATGCTGCTGTTGCTCATAAGTTTGAAACTATCGCAGGGAGTTTAAAAAGCTATTCATGTTTGAGGTTTGACTAGAGAGTTGTCCACCTGTTGGAAATTGATCTCCAATCATTCGCTGCCATATGGTCTCCAGCGCGCTTTCCATAAATTATGGACTATTTCTTTCCCAAGATTCTTAATGGTTTCAGTATACCATTCGTTTTGCGCTGGTTCAATTCTTTCTTCCAAGTAAAGCACACCATCCACACTCATTTGATCTAAATTTCCATCGTGGCCATCATCAAAATATACATTACTTCCCCAAGATAAAGAATCAGAACCATTGCGATGTATAAAATAATTGAGGTGATCGCATCCGATATAATATCCGTAGGCATTCATGGTAACTTCTGCCTGTGGACAAGAAGGAAAGTAGGTGGTATTAACAACATACTTCTCTTCAGCTTCAGCCATTGGTCTGATTATATCAGTACTGATGTTTTTGATTACTGGAACTTCCGGCGTTGTGGGATAATTCACATTATTTAACCTATCTGAACAACTGCTTAAGCCAGCTACTAAAGCTACAATCCCTAATCCTTGTTTAAGTTTCATCTTATTTGCCTCCTTTGAATGAATATAAGGTTTTTCAGTTTTATCCATTCTGTATTATCTACATTAAAATATTCTAATTAATTAACATTATGGTTCTAAAGAATCTATCTACTGCACTAAAAATTACATCTCCTCTGGCGCTTTGATGCCTAGCAGATTTAATCCGTTATCTAATACCTGTCGGACGCAGTCTACTAATAGCAAACGTGCTTTGGTAAGATTTTTATCTTCAGACAGGACGGGACATTGGTGATAAAATTCATTAAAAGTCTGTGCCAATCCGATTAAATAATGCGCCAGATGATGGGGCTTGTAACTCAGAGCTGCTTTTTCAATCACTTCTGGATAGGCATACAGCTTCTTCACTACCGCAATTTCCTCGGCTACCTGAAACAGCTCGAAATTGACGTGCGGAGAAACTCCTTGGTTATGTTCTTTTACTGCCTTCCGCAAAATAGAGCATGCTCTGGCGTGTGTATATTGCAGATATGGTGCAGTTTCGCCTTCAAAAGACAGCATCCTGTTCCAATCAAAATCTATATCTCTGATACGATCATTGCTTAAATCGGAAAATATAATTGCGCCTACCCCAACCATCACCGCTACTTCTTTCTTGTTTTGCAAGGTAGGATTTTTTTCTTCGATGATCTTTTCAGCTAAGTCAATTGCTTTATTGAGCACTTCTTCTAAGAAGATAACCTGTCCTTTTCTGGTGGACATCTTTCCTTCAGGGAATCTAAACAATCCAAAATCTACGTGAATAAATTTGCCTTTATCAAAGCCAGCTAATTCCAGCACTTTGAACAGCTGTTGGAAATGTAATTTTTGTTCAGAACCGACCACATAGACAATTTGTTCAGGCTTATACTTCTTCAAACGAAACAGCGCCGCTGCAAGATCTCGGGTGTGATACGTAGAAGCGCCATCTGATTTTCGCAACATGAATGGAGGCATATTGAATTTTTCTAAATCGACTATTAATGCTCCTTCTGAGACAGCGGTTTTCACTTTCTGCTGCAGTTCCTTGATGCTTGATTCCAATAAATTATTGTAAAAACCTTCACCATGGAAAGAATCAAAATTGACATCAAGAATATTGTAGATGCGATGGAATTCTTGCAAACTTAGTTCTTTAAATTTTTCCCATAAAGCAATAGAATCTTTATTGCCGTCCTCTAATTTTTTGAATTCTGCGCGCGCTTCCTCTTCCAGAATTTTATCTTTTTCTACTTCCTGATGGAATTTGACGTAAAGATGCAGCAAGTATTTGATGGGATCTTGTTTTAATTCCTCCTCTGAACCCCATTTTCTGTAGGCGACAATCAATTTACCGAACTGCGTTCCCCAATCGCCAAGATGGTTAACACCAAATACATCATAACCTAAAGCCCGGTAAAGCTTATAGAAGCAGCTTCCTATGACCGTAGATCGTAAATGTCCTATCCCAAAAGGCTTAGCGATATTGGGTGAAGAAAATTCAACAATGATTCTTTTCCCTTTCCCCAGATTCTGCTTTCCAAATTCTTTTTGTTCTTGGTAAATATGCGAGAGTGTTTCTTCCACCACTATTTTGTTTTTCAGAAAGAAATTCAGATAAGGTCCGGCAACTTCCACTTTAGCAACAAAATCAGGCAGCTTCAGTTTCTGTTTTAGCTTATCCGCTTCTTCTTTTGCATTCTTGCCTAATTTGAAGCATGGAAAAGCGTAATCTCCTAATTTTGGATCGGGAGGAACAGAGATAAGATTAATTAATTCTTCTTCAGGTATTCCTGTTTCTTTCTGCAATAGGGCGATCAATTCCTGTTTGAAATTCATAGCACTCAGAAACCAACTGGTTTTATATATTTTTGGTGGGGATTAAAGTAAGTCGCCGCCACGGCCAAGAGGCGAACGAGCAACTACGATTTGCAGATGTAGTTATTGTTGGTTTTTCTACAACAACAGAAGCTATCAATCATCAAGCCAACTTATAGAAAACCAGCGAGTGAGCGGCCAAGGCGACTTACTCAAACGTAACAGAATTTTTATTTTTATCCAAAACTGCAACTTTTGTTTCTGCGCCGCAGAATGCCTGCAGCAGCTCTTCCGTTTCCTTTACTATCTCTTTTTGCTTTTGCGTAGAGACAGGAGGAAGAAATTCAAAATGGATCAAAGCGCACCAGGAGTCTGAGCTTACTGCGGTCTTTGCATTTTTCCAATAATCTAGTTTCTTCCCTAATATTTTCTTAGCATCACGATATTGCAAATCATCTTTCTTGACTTCGAACGTAATATCTCCTTTTATTTTTACGGGGTCATCTGAGCCGAAAGGGACTATGTGTTTCAATGCCAGATAGCGTAAAAGAGCATTAACCGTATCTTTAGTCTGCAAGTTCTTCTTGCCCAATGCCTTCTGCAGCAGCAACTCTACCGAAGTATGATAATGTTTTGCTTTCCTGCCGAATTCCTCTTTCGCCACATTCCAGGGAGCGATCAAAAGATGGCTCTTGGATGTATCTTTGTTGAAACTGAGCAAGACTGCTTTCTGCATCTCTGCTAAGAGATGATTTGCTTTCTTGGACTGGCTTTTGTTATTGACACCGGTAGCATAAATAAAACCTATCTTTAGCTGAGGGTGCACTTTTTTGAACACTTGCTGGTTTATAGTGATTTTCATTTTTTAGATTTTTTATCTGTTTCTTCTTGGTCATGCCATAAAAAGCCGAAGATCCTTCTGAAAATATTCCTCTTATCATGAGAATGTTTTACTCCGAAATGCTTGGTCAGAAGATCCACATCATTACGGATGTCTTTAAGCAGCCTTATTTTCTTTCGCTCATTTAAGATCTGTATCAAGGTTAGGATAAAATAAAGGCTGAATACCCCTCCCAGGAAAATGCCCACTTTTTCAATAAGCGGCTGCAAGGCATCTGAAAGCAAAGAGCCAAGCGGAAATTCTTCCGGTAAGGTCTGGGCTAGGGCTAAATTTATGGTAAATAAGGAAGTCAAGAAAAAAATGAGCTTTGTTTTCATCTTCGATCTCTTTTGCTATACTTAATATTTTTAGGTATTTATAGGTTTTGGTCAGTCTAAGTCAAAAATTTTATAAAGAAGCTAGGGGGTTTACGCTAACGTATAGCCCCGTGGTGTAGCGGACACAAGATGCCGCAGTAGCATAGGACCCTTTGGAGGTCTTGACCTCGGTTCGAATCCGAGCGGGGCTATTTCTTTTTGATTTCAAGTTTACATCATGGCCAATAATAATAATAATAATAATAATAATAATAATAACCATAACAAAGGGTAATCTTTATAAATAAGCGAGATAATTTTACTTTCATTCGAGAGACAGATCGGTCTAGGCTTGTCTGTACTGGAGAGAAGTATAATTGCTTATTCTCCTACTATAAAACGATACGAGGAAAAATACTATGGCAAAAATGCACTCTAGAGCAAGAGGGAAAAGCGGAAGCACTAAACCTCTTAAGAGAGTTCCTTCCTGGGCTCCTTACAAAGGACCAGACGTGGAGAAACTCATCGTCAAATACGCGAAAGCAGGGAAGAATACATCTGAAATTGGCCTTCTATTGCGTGACGCACATGGTGTAGGAAGCGTCAAAGCATCAACCGGAAAAAAAGTTTCCGGAATCTTACAAGAAAAAGGATTGACCAAAGAGATGCCGGAAGATTTACGAAACCTGATCAAGAAGATGGTTTACATCCAAAGGCATTTAGAAAAGAATAAGCAAGATCAGACTGCTAAGCATGGATTACTGTTGACTAATTCCAAAATCAGGCGGTTGGTGAAGTATTATCAGCGCATGGAAAGACTTCCTGCCGATTGGAAGCTGGATATGGACAGGCTGAAAATTTACTTAGAATAAGCCTTTATTTTTTATTCTTTATTTTTTCTTTTAACTTTTTAGTTTTAACTAGGCAATTCCCCACAGCTTGCTGTGGGGTAAAACACTTATAGCCCACA
>CAYIZT010000061.1:0-5540 GCA_964368095.1 uncultured Methanosarcinales archaeon | reverse complement strand
AAAATCTTACCTGCGTAGATGCCGATGGAAGAGTGTTTGCGCAGTATCCAGAATTACTAGTACGAAAAGATATTTTTCGGAATGGAGCGAGTCAAATAAACTTTACTCCGTATCAAGCGATTGTACATTGCCAAGGACAAGGGCTCTTTTTGCCCAGCATGGCTTTAAGCTGTAACATTGTCGCGGTTTTATTCCAACAAGCTGTTCGACTGGAATCTGATGGGACATATACTACAATTAATCCAGATGTCAAGAAAGTATTAGACCAGTATAAAGATCATGGTGCAGGATACGGCTGGCAAGCTCAAAATACTGTTATTGATTATAATCACCAGAAAATAATCCACTATCCGCATGATGCTGATTTTACTACTCATGGTGGTACAAGTAATGTTAATTCATCTCGTCCACGAACAGAATTGCCATTCCAAAAAGTTAGTGGAATATGGCCTGTAAAGAAAACACTAGAAAATATGACTTTAGAAGATGGTTTGAAACACCCGCTCGTATCTAAATTTGTAAAACAATTTACCGGTTTAGCTAATCCATCTATTCTTATTCCAATTGGACAGTATTTCCAAAAACAGGCTAAAGTATGGTTCCCAACTAGTCCGGTTAAAGCTGAAGATTGTACCGAAACCAGGGCGGCGTGGTTTGGTTGCATTAGTGATAGCTTAGACCTTGATGGCGACGACAATCTCAATTACAACGACGCCGGTCGTGGGGTACGTTTAGGTGCGCCTTAAGGCGCACGGCGCGTAAATTTTTTTTTTACTAGTAAGTCGTTGTAAAGAATTTTAAAGCATAAATATTTCTCTCTTATGTCCTCGTTGCTCTACGCGAAGCATGAAATGAAGAAAATACTTCATTTCAGCACTGAAATTGGGTTTCCTAATTTCAGGTGTGGAGTAGTGCGGGCTACACGCCCTTCCGCTACGGCTATCTTACTAAGAGATGGTCATAAAATTCAACCTCGACCATAAGGAAGAGGTGGTGGTGACAGGCTGATAAGAGATTATCAGTAACAGCGAGTAGGGCTATTCGGGCGGCGTGGTTTGGTTGCAATAGTAATAACTTAAACCTTAATGGCAACAACAATCTCAATAACAACAACGCCGGTCGTGGAATAACCCGCCTACGAGGACATTTATTTTTTCTTCCTTTTTCTCTTCCGTTCATTTCTAGTTAATCTGTTAATCTCTTTAGTCGAAATTTCTCCGGCAAACTTCTCTTCTATAGACTGCATCACTCTTTTCTTGAGCTTGTACGTATTTGCTTTGTTCGCATACGCACTCCATCCTTCCAGAGAATTGTAAATAGTATCATAATTTACCAGCCCTTTATCGTAGTCGGAGTAGAAACAATTCAATTTGCGGTAAAATTTTCGTAAATTCTTTCCTTTCAGAAGTTTATGATGAGGAAAAATCTTCATGCCCAGAAATTCTGTTCCTTTATGAAAAGGAATGATTCTGGTTTTATCAGGATGAAGTTCCAGCGCTAAATTATTTCTCAGAAACAGATCTATCTCTTTCCAATATCTGTTCAATACGGCTGGAGACTCGTGCAGGATAGTGAAATCATCTACATAACGGATATAATATTTTGCTCTTAGCTTTCCTTTTACAAAATGATCCAATTCATTGAGGAAAACATTGGCAAAGAACTGCGACGTTAAATTGCCCAGAGGCATGCCTACTCCTTCTTTCTCAGTTTTATGGTTGGCAAGAATAGTTTTAATGAGCCAAAGCACTTTTGCATCAGTTATTTTCTTTCGAATGATTGACAATAGAACAGCGTGACTAACATTGTCAAAATATTTCTTAATGTCTGCTTTGAGAACAAATGCAATCATGGTATAGTTGCGGGAAACTTTGCGCTGGAAATATTCAAAACGTTGTATTGCTTTTAGTGTGCCTTTCCCAAGCCTGTTTGCAAACGAATCATAAATAAACTCTTTCTCAAACAGATGCGCAATAACATTGCATAAAGCATGATGCACAACTCTGTCCCGAAAATGAGATTTGCTGATTTTCCGTGTTTTCGGATCCCGAAGAATGAAGGTATGTAATGGTTTAGGTTTATAAGAATGAAAAAGCAGTTCTATTTTCAGTTGGAGAAGATTATCTTTAAATTTATGGTCAAATTCAATGACATAAGGTTTTAGTGTTTTACCTTTCCGCGCTTTCTTGTACGCCAGAACAAGATTCTCATAAGAACAAAGTTGAGAATACATTATATATCTCTTTTCAAGAAGCATTCTAGATTATTTACGCACTTTTAACTTGAACTACTTCTTCTTTACTTTATCTTCTACTTTCTTTTCAGAAACTTTTACTTCAACTTTCTTCTCAACCGGCTTTCCAACTTCCTTAACTACCGGATTCTTGACATCTACCTTGCCTTCGTGGATCTTCATCATGGTCTGGCATTTAGGATATTTGTCACAGCCTAAGAATTCGCCATAGAAACTCTTTCGCAGGATCATCTTCCCTTCTTTGCAGTGCGGGCAAAGCATGCCTTCTTCAGGATATTTTTTATGATGAGGCTTATTGCTGTCTTCGTGCTGCATTAAGGTGACAGTTCTTCGTGTTCTGCCCATGCCCACTTCAACGATTGGCATCTTGCTTTTCTCGTCCATGTTGCCGGTGAATTTTATGGGGCCTGATTTAGGGATGTTAAAGATGGTCTTGCATTCAGGATATTTATCACAGCCCACGAAGCGGCCGAATTTACCCCTGCGCACCATCAGTTTTCCTTCTTTACAGTTAGGGCAGGCACCCATGTAATTTGCGGCGTCAGAAGTTTCCCGGATAGATACGATTATTTCTTTCCCGATCTGTTTTTCTTTTTTCTTAAAATCATTGAGTAAAGCGGTAAGAAATTTTTTCGCTTTCTCCAATACTGCTTCGGGTTTCTGTTTGCCTTCGCGGATTTTTTCCATATCTTCTTCAAAATCAGCAGTAAGTTTTTCGTCAATGATAGTGTCTGCATATTTTACCAAAATCTTATCCGTCTCCATGCCTAATTGAGTGACGGTAATCTTAACCCCCTCAGCATAGCCGCGCCTGAAGAGCGTGTCAAGAATTTCTGCCCTGGTAGCCTTTGTTCCTAGATTGCGTTTTTCTAATTCCTTGATGATGGATGATTGATTGTATCTTGCTGGCGGTTGAGTCTCTTCATCGTGCTTTTCGATTTTGGTGATGTGCGCCTTTTCATCTTTTTTCATATCCGGAAGAGTAATATCTTCCATCTTCAGATATGGTTTGTAGAACTTGTGCCAATTTTCTTCGACAGTTCTGGTTCCTTTAGTGATGAATGGCTCTCCGTTCACATCAAATAGCACTGTCATGGTTTCTCTGACTGCAGGTTTTGCAAAGGTAGCCATGAATCTTTTGACGATCAAGTCGTAAACTTTCTGGTCTCTCGGCCGGAGATTTCCGGGGATATGTCCGGTCGGATAGATTGCTGGGTGAGCCGGATCGGTTTTGGTTCCATTGTTCGGTTTTAGTTCTTTTTCTTTGAGAAGTTCCTGCGCTAAATGCTGATAGTAAGACTGTTTCGCCAGATCAGTCAGAATTTTTTTGAACCCTAACTTGGGGTCAAGTTGTTGTGAAGAAGTTCTGGGATAGGAAGTCAATCCTGCTAAGTATAAACTCTGGGCGATGGCTAAAGTCTCTTTAGGAGTGATCTTGAATAAAGCATATGATTCCGTCTGCAAGTCAGTCAAGTTGAACGGAGTAGGCGGAGATTGATTACGGACTGCTTTAGTCACGTCCTGGATCAATGCTTCTTTTTCATTCTTGATCTTAGAAAATATTTTTTTAACTTTATCCTGGTCAAAGATTCTGTCTTCCTTATGCCAAGCTTCTAATGGTGAAGATTTGTATTTGCCCTGGAAAGATATACGCCAGAAAGGTTCCGGCTTGAAAGCCTGAATTTCTTTTTCTTTTTCAACCAGCATATGCAAGGCCGGTCCTTGTACTCGGCCGATGGACATCACTTTGAACGATCCAGCTGCTTTAACTGAACTGGTCAATGCGCGGGAAAGATTTATGCCGTAGAACCAATCCAGCATGTGCCGCGTCTCGCCGGCATGAGCTTGTCCCCAATCCAGATGTTTGCTTTTGTTATCATACGCCTCTACCAGGTCTCCTTTAGTAAGAGTAGAAAATTTCATCCGGTTGCTGTCTTTCTTTTTACAAGCAAAGCGGATGACATTCAATCCGATAACTTCTCCTTCGATATCGTAATCGCAGGCGATGGTAAACTCATCTGCTTTTGACGCGAGCATGGAGATGGTATCGATGTAATCCTTTACATACCCGCTCTCTTTAGAAGTAAGATAAGTCGGCGTCCATGCCACTTCAAAAACCGGATAGCTCCATCCCTCGTGTTTTTTTTCACTTAGACCATATAGATGCCCTACTGCAGAAGTAACTATGATATTTTTATTATCATGTTTAAGCTCATAATAGGAGCACTGCTTATTTTTCTTTTTTACCGGTTTACCGTCCGCCAGGGCGAAAGCCACTTTTTCTGCAGAACTGGGCTTTTCGGTAATGATTAATTCAGTCATATAAGCTATATTTTAAAAAGGGTTTAAAAATGTTTGGAGAGATCTAAGGCTCTTCTGGGAAAATAATCAGCTTCCCGTTGATATAATCTTCCAAGTCTTTCTGCTTCTTAAACTTGGTTAGGGTATTCCATTTTTCCGCGAAATCCTTTCCTCTGAGCTTTTTTCTGTTTGCTTTTATCAGCAGCTGTTGGGCTCTCCAATGCGGGGTATCTTTCTTGTAAATTAAGTTCATCCCTTGCTCTACTTCTATCAATAGGGCCATGGTTTCTTTTATGGTCGCATCACTGGCCCTATAATTTTCCGGCGCATCAAGGTGGTGCATCAAATGTCCTAATTCATGTATGCCATATCTCTTGATATCTCCTAAGGTAAAATCTTCTGGCAAGGAGACATAAATTCCATAATTGTTATTGTAATTGGCGACCACGGTAAATTCCTGGTCGCCGGGTTTTTCTTTTACAAATACCGGCTTTTTGAGCTGATACGCGGCTGGGCTGGCATAACTAAATCTTGCGAGCAAGAGCTTTTGCAGAAGATCTTCCGAAGTCCATTTATGGCGGACTGTATCTTGAAAATAACCGTGGAGTGTCTTTATGCTTTCTATGTATTGGTCCGCCAGGGCACGAGGAGTATAACGCTGGTTGATCTGATGCCGATATTTGCCCCAATTAGGCACTACTGAGGCGACTGAAAGTGTTGAAGGATCAGCTTCTTTCAGGTCAAGTCTAGCAAAATATTTTTGCACCAGCCGGTCATTTTCGGTTCTGAGTAATATTTCTAATGTCATAACTGCCAGGTGATTAAATAATTTAAAACCTTTTCTTTTATAAAAGCCCAAATCTTTATATAAAATTATAGTATTTAGGATATAGAGGGAGAGCTAGGCTGGCGCGCTAGTCCTGCGTTGTTACCGTGAATGGACTTCACACGGAGCCGAAGCCCAAGGAAGGATTAGTTTGGTTTT
>CAYIZT010000060.1:0-5980 GCA_964368095.1 uncultured Methanosarcinales archaeon | reverse complement strand
CTTCTTCTTTCTGACCCTAAAGTGCAGGACGTCAACGTCAACTCGCCTAATGGCGCGCTGCCGGTATTCATCGTGCATCAGGATTATGGGGATTGCTACACCAACATATATCCTACTATCCTTGAAGTTGAAAGCTGGGCTACTAAACTGCGTCTTATTTCCGGCAGGCCTTTAGATGAAGCTAATCCTATCTTAGATACCGAGCTGAAAGTAGAAGGTTTTACTTCAAGAGTTTCTGCTCTTACTGCGCCGTTAAGCCCTACAGGATTAGCTTTTTCATTCCGCCGGCATCGGGATTTCCCTTGGACTTTTCCGCTTTATATGCAGCCAAAAATAAGATTTGTAGACGCTATCGGAGCAGGATTACTCAGTTTCTTGATCGAGAATAATGCTGCTATATTAGTTGCAGGAACACGGAGTTCAGGGAAGACTTCTTTGTTAGGTTCATTTCTTACTGAGATCATGCGTCGTGCCAGGATAATCACTATCGAAGACACTTTTGAGCTGCCTTCAGAATCTATCCGTGCTCTAGGATACAATATCGAACCGCTCAAAGTTGCATCTGCGTTATCTTCTCCTGGTTCAGAAGTTGATCCCTCCATCGGGATCAGATCCACGCTTCGTTTAGGTGATTCTGCCATCTTTGTAGGCGAAGTTCGTAGTTCTTTGAGAGGTAATGAGGAGGTTGTTGTAGTTGAAAATGGATTAACCAAAAGGGTGGCTATCCAAACCCTTGAAAATAAGTCTTTGCATTCCTTTTTTGTACCTACATTAGATGAGGAACAAAAAATGAAATTGCAAAAACTTACTGGCTTTGTAAAGCACCCTATGCGAAGCCAGCTACTTAAAATAACCACAAAAACCGGACGAGAGGTTACGGTGACTCCCGACCATAGTGTTTTTACTCATTTTAACTTTAAAATTGTAGCAATAAATTCGGATCAATTAAAGGTAAATGATCCAATAATTATCCCTGCTAAAATGCCCTGCGGGTTTAGCGATATAAACGATGTTAATTTGTTAGAAGTTTTTAAAGGTGATTACAGAGTCGAAGGAGCAGAACCATATATTCGAAAAGCTATAGCTAAGGTTGGCTGGAGGAAAGCAACAAAGATTTGTGATATCTCGGATATTTATATGTACCTTAGGCCTAAAAATCATTTATCAAGAATACCTATTTCACATTTTCTCAAACTGATGAATGAGGCAAAGGTAGAGTATCTTCTTGAAGATTTACGCATCAAGAGAGGCACGTCACTAAGTCTCCAGGCTAAATTTCCAATCAATGAAAATATTTTAAGGTTAATAGGATACTATCTCGCTGAAGGCAACATTGATGGTAAGAAAATCCAGATTACAAACTCAAAACCAAAAATAATTGAAGATGTCGAGGAGATATGCAGAAAAGAGTTTGGGTTTAAAATTTATAAGCGTCAAACATTTGGTTTAGGTGCTTCGGTCCAGATGTATATCACTTGCAAGCCCCTTGTTGACCTGTTTGAATATTTTGGATGCGGCAGAACTTCTCTCTATAAAAGGATTCCCGGGTTTGTGTTTGGATTAAGTAAAAGAAAAATATGTGCTCTCTTACGTGGGATGTATAGTGGCGATGGCTCATTTACTGCAACAAGAAGAGCTGGGAACATAGTTAGGTACTTCTCTACTTCAAAAAAACTGGTTGAAGACGTTGGATATGCTCTTCTTGTAGTTGGAATTGTGTGTAGGTTTCATGATAGAGCAATAGAAAGCGGAAAGCGTTGCTATACTGCTGAAATAAAGAAAAGAGAATTTATAGAGATATTTTTGAAAGAAATTGGCTTTACCCATAAAGAACCGCAAATACATAAAAAGGCATTTTCTCATAGTATAGATGATTCTGTTTGTTTTAATCCAGAAGAGCTTGAAAGACATTTAAAATTGCCAAGAAAATACAGGCACTTACGAAGAACTAAGTGCTGTTCTAAGGACTATCTTAGAAAAATAACTGAGGAAGTATTGGAATGCAGCGAAGAGATTTATAACTTTACTCACGGTAATTTTTTTATTGATAGAGTAAAATCAGTTGAAATGATCAGTCTTAAGAAACCTGAATTTGTTTACGATTTAAGTGTAAAATCAACTGAGCGATTTATTGGAGGATTTGGGGGCATATTACTCCATAATACCGAAGCAAAAGCGCTTTTCGAAGCCATGCGGGTAGGAGCCGCTGCCAACGTAGTTGCAGGTACAATCCACGCGGATTCTCCGTATGGAGTATTTGACCGGGTAGTCAATGATATCGGAGTTCCGAGAACTTCGTTCAAGGCTATAGACATAATTGTGGTAGCCAATCCTGTCATTTCCGGATTAAAAAAATATAAACGTATCTTACGCATAACTGAAGTGCGCAAGGAGTGGGAAGAAGATCCTCTCCGTGAAAATGGTTTTGTCGATCTGATGGTCTATAATCCAATAACTGATAAGTTGGAGATTACTGACGAACTGCGCAACGGCAATTCAGACATCTTAAAAAGGATGGCCGGGCGGGTGAAAGAATTTGCCGGCGACTGGGATGCGGTATGGAACAATATCTTGCTGCGGGCTAATTGCAAGCAAGCTATCGTCGATGCTTTTTCAGAAACAGGCGATGAGAATATCCTGGAAGCAGATTTTGTGGTGAAAGCAAATGACATGTTCAGATTAATCTCAGATAAAATTAAAACCAAGAGCGGTAAAACTGACACTGATAAGATTTTATTTGAATTCAAAGAATGGTTAAGGAAAGAATCCAGGAAGAAACAGGAAGAGGAGAAGATGTAAAATGAGTTTTAAGGTATATTACACTCCTCATTCTTCGAACCGTCTAGATACTTCCCAGCGTTGCATCGAGAGCATTGCTGATATCCTGCTCAATCATGGCATCAATCCGCCCACAAATCACCCCATCTGCAGAGTGGTGACTATTCCTAACAAGGAATCAGAAACAGGATGGATAGTTACTGCCTGCCAGGTCTTAGTGCCTATCTACCGCTGGAAAGTGATTGTTGATTTGAAGGAAAAAGACCGATTCTATGAATTCAGGGAGATGGTGATCAGCAAGAATGGAGTAGATAGGCTAGGTTACGTGTCCCAACCGATAACTTTCGAAGAATTTGAATCCTTAAATCTATCTCCTGAAAGAGCAGATCCTTATAGTTGGTATCATTTTACGGGAAAATCTCAGGATATACTGGAAGAGCTCAAGAAAAGGACTGATTTTAATATCCCCTTCAGATGAGGAGATGAAGACTAAGATGAAATACCGCATAGTTACGCACGGAAACTGTACCGATGGCTACTGCAGCGCCTTTGTCGTCAAAAAATTATTCAATATCTTATTTGATGCAGCCTTGTCTGATCAAGAGATTCAGGAGATTCCTGTTATGGGTGTGCAGCCCCAGGATATCCAGGCCGGAAAAGTTGCTCTTTCTTTCGGAGATATCGTAGTTGATCTGCCTTTGCCGCCAGAAACAAAAGTGCTGTTCTGGTGCGATCATCATCTGACTACTAAGCCTGTCAAAGAATTGCCAGAGAACCATCATTGGAAAACTACTCCCAGCTGTACCGGGTTCTTGATAGATATTGCTCTTGAAAAAGGCGCGAAGTCCAATAAAGAACTTCTGAAATTCAAGAAGGCGATAGATGTTATCGATAATGCTGATTATACAAAAAAAGATCTCAAAGATTGTTTTTACAAACAAAAAGAATACCAACATCTTACTTCTTTGCAAAAATTAACCATGATCGGCGCGATGTTCAGCACTAGGGACAGAGTTTTGAATGACCAAATTTTCCGGACTTTACTCGCTTCTGATTTTGGAGAAACTCCTCTTTCCAGCAAAATATTGTGGCAATTAAACCCGTTGATGTTTCATCAAGCGCAGCTGGAAAGCTTTGAACAGTGGCGGAAGAATGTGGAAACGTATATTACTTATGTTCCTACATCAAAATGTGTGGTGCAGGATGATCGGTTGGCAAAGATAAACATAGGCGTTCCTGACCGATTTTATTCTTACATGAAGTTTCCTCAGGCGAGCTATCATGTGAATCTTAGGATCATCGACGAGGAGAAAAAAGCCCGTCTTGGTCTAGGCAGCAACATTTTCCACAAAGAGCGCTGCAAAATCAATATAGGTGAGTTATGCAAGGAAGTGGGAAAGAGATTCAACGGTTCAGGAGGAGGGCATTACGGAGTAGGCGGCGCAGTTATCAAGGCAGACAAAGCTGATGAAGCGTTGAAGTTTATTGCAGAGAAGATGAAGGAAAATTAGAGCAAATTATTTAAAGTAAACCTCATTTTATTGGATAATGGAAACAGTAACTATATCTAAGGAAGAGTATGATTATCTTAAACGCTTGGAAGAGGCAGCCCAGGAAGAATTGCTTCTGAGCATAAAGCGTGGACTTCAAGATGCTGTTCAAGGAAAAATACGAGAACGTTAAAGCATTTTCTTAATCATATCTTTGTAGATGTCAAGTTCGTGCTTTATTTTATCTATCGTCTCTTGTTGTGCTTTCTTATCGCTTATAGTTATTAATAAAACCATGCCAATATCTTCATATACTAAGAAGTAGAGTCTAAATTTTCCTATTTTCTTTTCTCTAAAAAAGGGGTATCCTAAGGGTTTTCCTACCTGCCAAGTTTCCTTCAATTGTTTAATAATCTTCTCTATCTGGTCTTGATAGTCTTTTGGCAACGATTTTTCCCATGCATCAAACTCCTTAGTAGATACTACTCGAACCATACAACAGAATTTTGAGATGATAATTAAAAGGATTTATGGTTTGGAAAAGATACAAGAGGGTAAGTTTAAAAGTGGTAGTGAGGAGAAAACAAACCATTATATACTTCATTTATCTTATATCTTACCAAAATGGTTGAGATTTTATGGCTGATGAATTAGTTGAAGGAAGTGTTTACAATCAAATCAAAGCGATTGAAGGCTGGGCTATTAATGCTTACCAAGAATCTCTCAAGAAAAATCCAAACGTGGGTGAAATTCTAGAAAATCTTAGAAAAATTAATCTGCAAGCGAGAAAATTAGAATGGAGAGGAAAAGGACTTGATAGTCTACCTAAAGGTCAACAATCGGAAGACTTGAAAAAGAAAATTACTCAACTGCGAGCTGCGGTGGTTACACTTCGAGACATTAAAAAAGATAAAGAATTAAGCAGTGCCTCAAAACGAACTATTAGAGTCCTTACCGCAGTGGCTGCAGAAGCGATAAAATTGTCCGAAACCTTAGCCAGCGTTCCTTTTGAACAATTTAATACCAATCCTGCTTTGTTAGAAGACTTTCTTCGTGGTGAAGGGAATTTTGCTCATCTAACACAGGAGATGCGCCGTATATTGTGGAATAGTAATACTGCCAGAGCAAAGATCCAGTTAAGAAATTTAAATTTGTCCGGTGTGGACTTGAGCGGTTTCAATTTTAATGGGATGTATCTTAAGAACTGCGATCTTTCTAATGTTAATTTAAGCAAGGTTACTTTTATTAAAAGTCAACTCGTTGGCTGCCAATTAAAAAAAGCTAAAATAGATGGGGCTAATTTTACTCAAAGTATAATTAATGGGAGTGGCCTAAGTGCAGACCAGTCAAGGTTATCTGGGGAAGGGATGAGTTTTCATAAATGCAACATAATAAATTATTCTTTTTGGTTTTCACAATTCAATAAAGTTGACTTTTCTTTTGCAATTTTTAAGGAGGTATATTTTGATAATACTATCTTTACAGAATGTAATCTCCAAAATGCACGTTTTAGAGTTATGCATGAAAAAGTAAGTAAAAATTCATTTGATGCTCACTTTGAAGGTTGCGATTTAAGAAATGCATTTTTCGATTTGACAGATTTCAATTACTTTGGGAACGATAACTTCGGCGGTACTCCCGCTTTTCAGTTTACCAGCTTTAACTAGGCAATTCCCCACAGCTTGCTGTGGGGTAAAACACTTATAGCCCAC
>CAYIZT010000059.1:0-6084 GCA_964368095.1 uncultured Methanosarcinales archaeon | reverse complement strand
CTGGACATACCGTTGGAGAAGGGGAATGGGTTTAAGAAGTTTTTGGAGTTATTGGAAGACCAGGCAGTTGGGGGAATTAAGATGCTTGGCATAATTTTCTCTGTTTCTTGAAACAAAATATAATACCATAAGGTTGAGAATCTGTTCCGCAGAACTTTCATAATCTAGATGCTTTCCTTCAAATGCCGGCAATGCGGTTGTAACTCTACCATCCGGTTCAAGAGCATGTTTTTGGTAAGAAAAAATAGCTGCTTCCACCACCGGAAGAGCATTGCTCCGATAAGGGGTGCCGGAAAGGTTTCTTTGTATGCGCAGACGCCAGGCCGGGACGTCAGCTTCTTCACATTTTGTCCAGCCGCTTAATTCAACGGAAAGGATAGTCCCCTCCAGAGAGTCAGTCACGTGTGCAACCCTGATCCCGGAATGATGATGGGTGTTGCTTTTGGTGACACTTTTGTTGAAAGTAGCATTAAAATGGGAAAAATCGCTTTTGAAAGTGAAAAGATCCGGCAGCGAGCCATCTTCTCCGCTCATACTTCCTAAAGAGATAGAAGCGCTTCCTTCGCTGTATTCATGCTTCTGGAATGTTCTATTTTTATGGTGCCGTAAAACTACATATAACCCGGCCCGGGTCTTATGATAACGATGATGAGAATCGGTAGGATAATGATCTGCATCTTCTTGTTTGCTGAGCGGTATGCCTTGCAAGGAGGGGTCTTCATATTCCAGAAGTTTCTCTAAAATGTCCGTATCTTCAACTCCCAGAAGCTTGTCAAAAATACCCATGATGAGATAGATTTCGTGCATCATTATAAAGATTATTGTTTTTGTAAAGTAAAAGAACTTATCCAAAATACTTAAAAACAATCTTATAATCTTCATCCCATGCCTGCTCTCAAAAAAGCATCGTCCAAGCATTCTAAAGCGGACAAGCTGCACTATCGCGAGGAGGATATCCGCTGGGCTACCCATGAGCTGGCAGCTGAATATAGGGCGCAGCGGTTGAAGTGCAAGACTATTGTTGATATAGGCTGCGGCATAGGCTTCCAAAGCTTTGCCTTTGCCAAAACCTGCAAGAAGGTTTATGCTATCGAAATAGACAAGGAAAAGATCAAGCTGGCCCAGAAGAATGCTCTTATCCTGGGCTGGAAGAATATCGAATTTATCCATGGTGATGCCCTTTCAGATGAAGTCATCAGCCAGTTGAAAAATGTAGACATGGTATTCTGTGATCCGGAACGGTCGCCAGAAGAAAAGCAGCGCAGTGTCGCTTCTATCAAGCCGAGCATACCTGAATTATTGAAAAAGTATCGAGCGCTTACGGAAGATATCGCTATCGAATTTCCACCACAGATGCGGGAGATCCCTTTTGATTGTGAAAAAGAGTACTTGTCGATTGACGGCGCGTTGAATCGGCTGACTTTGTACTTTGGCAGCTTACAGAAATGTGAACGGAGCGCAGTAGTATTGCCGGCAGAAAAAAAATTATGTTCTGCCGAAGAGAAAACATTGAAAGAGACCGATATGATGAAGGAATATCTGTATGAAGCTGATCCGGCGGTAGTGAAAGCTGATCTTTTGGGCGAACTGGCTGAAGAGACAGGCGCAGAGTTGTATGGAGAAGGCAAAGCTGCATTTTTTACCAGCGATAAAAAGATGGTAAGCCCTTTTTTCAAAAATACTTTTAAAGTGATAGACATGTGCGCTCAGGATGAGCATGAGATCATCGCCGCGCTGCAGAAGCATGATGCAGGAAAGGTGTTATTGCGGATTCCGGTCGATCCAAAGGAGTATTGGAAGATCCGGAAAAAGATAGAAGAGAAACTTAGCGGCAGCAAAGCCTATGCCCTGTTATATCTTGGGGCCGAAGCAATCATAATAGAAAATGTGTGAGCAAGATGAAGATTATCTTTTCAAAGATACTGAAGCATTGGCCTAAAGTCATAAGATACTTTTTCGGGCCGTTACTGTTAGTGATACTTTTTTGGACTATCGGTATCGTAAAGATATTGAGCCTATTGCGGGCGACTGATTTCAAATTTTTTGTGCTGGCATATATTTTTTTTGTGCTTTCCGTGCTCATTGCGGTGCTGAATCTGTATGTGCTGTTTTATCCGCTGCAAAAAATTGAGCCAAGAAGATTTCTCCAATACTTCTTTGCCAGCAGGATAACTTCGTTGATATTTCCGGGAAGATTGGGAGAATTCTCGTTGTCATATTACCTCAAAGGAGAGAATATCAATCTTGGCCGGGGCATGGCCGCAGTGGTTACGGATAAGCTTATCACGGTCACTATCTCTATGATCTTAGGCATGATCGCGGTCTCGGTATTCATGAAAGGACAGCACATCACCGCCTTTGTGATGTACGTTTTCGTCATATTGATGCTCTTCGCCCTGTTATTAAGCTCACGATCAAGGGAATTTATCAAGAAATGGATATTACGCAAATATGCACGGCATTTTACCGGATTCAGCAAGACTTTGTTTTCATATGAACGGGAACATAAAGATATGGTGCTGATGAACATGGTATCTACTTTAGTGCGGATGATCATGTTGGCATTGTCTGCCAAGATGATGTTTCTAGCTTTGGAAACAGAGATTCCGCTGCTGACCTTGATCTTGGTAAGCGGGTTAGAAGTATTAAGCAACTCCATCCCCTTGACTGTGAATGGGTTAGGGATCAAGCAGGCCATAGGCGTTTATGTCTTCAGTGCGATGGGAGTAAGCCCGATCATCACCGGGACAAGATATGTGCTGGGATTTTTTATAGAATACTCTTTTGGTTTCATCTCTACCTTGTTTATCCGGGATGATCTGTTTGTGAAGAATAAGGTTTAGGTGGTGTATCTATTCTGCCAGAGACTCAGTGAAAAAGTCGCAAGAAATAAAGAAACTACTTTATTTCTGCGCAGAAATGTGATAGTTTTCGCATTTCTTGCGCCGCCATGGCCAAGATTGCACTGAGCTATGCCATTCGTAAGACAAAGTTAAGTTACTTTTTCCTTACTATCTGCCTCAGAGAAAAAGGCGAAGGTGTAGGCCAAGGCGACTTTTTGAGATCTTCTACAGAGTCTCGGTCAGAACAATATTTAAAAAGTCAAGAGTAATTCTCAACTTCTATGAAAATACTGTGCATCCATGCTGATTTCATCGAATTTGAGGCAAAGAAGAAAGCATTCTCTGCGGCTGAAGAAGGCGTGGAGAAGGGTAAGAAAGTACGGGTGGAAGAGTGTTTAGTTGTTTTTTCTGCGGTGGAGAAGAAAGATGAGGAGAATGTTTCTGTCGTATTGCAGAAGTATCTGCAGGAGATCAAAAACATCGCGCAGCAGGTTAATGCGAAGACCATAGTCTTATACCCCTATGCGCATCTGAGTTCTACCTTAGCTGACCCAAAAGTTGCTGAAGATTTCCTGAAAAATGCGCAGCAGAGACTGCATGCGGATAAATTTGTGGTATATCGCGCGCCATTCGGCTGGTATAAAAGTTTCAACCTCTCCTGTAAAGGCCATCCTCTTTCTGAACTTAGCCGGCAATTCGGCCCGGAAGAAACATTGTCATTAAAGAAGGAAGGGAAAGATGAGCCGTTCGTATTTGATGAAAGGAAGCTGACCAATGAGGAGAAGGTATTATTGACTTCTGCTTTGTTAGTAGGTAAATCGGTGAAGAATCTCTATCCTAAATCAGAAGTTGCGGGAATCGGATTTTATCATAACCAGGCCTATGTGGATATCGCAGGTGCGGAAATAGGCACGGATAATTTCCCATCTGTAGAAGAGCAGACTTGTTCTGAACTGGCCAAGCATTTTCCTATTGAAAAAATTTCCGTACAGCAGGTCACCAATGCCTTGCAGAAGAATATAATTGAAGATATCGGTAAAAGTGCGGCCGCTTATGAATTAGGCGGGATGAAGATTGTTCCGTTGTATAAAGATCCCTTTGTCTCTTTTGATAAAGTAAAAGCGCTGAAAGTGTTGAATCAGTCTAAAGTATATTGGAAGAATAATGCTAACAATACGCAATTGACGCGGATTTATGTAGTTGGTTTTGATACTGCCGGGAAGTTGGAAGTGTTTTTGAAGAAGAAGGAAGAGGCTGAATCTAAGTCGCATCTTCGCTTAGGAAAGGAGATGGGCTTGTTCGTTACGTCTGAATTAGTAGGGCCGGGATTGCCGTTATTGGCGCCAAAAGGGATGATCATCCGGGAAGAGATCATCAATTATTTATGGGAACTGCATAAGGATAAAGGCTATCAGAAAGTCTGGACTCCGCATATTGCGAAGGAACAGCTGTATAAAACTTCTGGTCATTGGGACAAGTTCGGTGATGAATTGTTTAAAGTAAAAGGCAAGACGGACAATTTTATTTTAAAACCGATGAACTGCCCGCATCATATGCAAATCTTTGATTCGTTTTCTTTTTCGTACAGAGATTTACCGGTGAGGTATTTTGAGCCGGCTACTATCTATAGAGATGAGAAATCCGGGCAACTATTGGGGCTTAGCAGGGTTAGAGCTATCACCCAGGATGACGGACATTTATTTTGCCGGGTTTCCCAGATAAAACAAGAAGTGGCGACTATCGTGTCGGTGATTAGAGAGTTTTATTCTACTTTAGGTATGGATAAGGAGTATTGGGTTTCTCTTTCTGTCCGTGGAGAAGACAAGTCTAAATATCTGGGAACGGATGAAGCTTGGAAGATCGCTGAGAAAGCGTTAGAGGATGCTGCTAAAGAGAATAAGCTGAATTATAAGCGGATAGAAGGTGAGGCAGCATTTTACGGGCCGAAATTAGATTTCTTGTTTAAAGATTCATTAGGCAGAGAATGGCAGTTAGCAACGATACAATGTGATTTCAATCTGCCTGAACGTTTTAATCTTGGTTACATGAATGAAGAAAGCAAACGGGAAAAGCCAGTAGTTATTCATAGAGCCATATCTGGTTCTCTTGAAAGGTTCATGAGCGTACTTATCGAGCACTTTGCCGGTAAGTTTCCTTTATGGTTAAGTCCGGTGCAGGTGAAATTAGTTACAGTTAATGACAGGAATATTGAGTTTGCTAAATCTGTGGTAAAGTTATTGCATGCTGAGGATATACGTGTAGAGTTAGATGACCGGACTGAATCGATAGGCAGGAAGGTACGTGATGCGCAAATGGAGAGAGTTGGATATATTGTGACTATCGGCGATAAGGAAGTAGAGAAGAAGGTGTTGGCTGTGCGAACACGTAGTGGGGATGTGAAGTTTGATGTTTCGGTACAAGCTTTTGTGAGAGATGTGGTTGAGGAAGTTAAGGGGAGAAGGTTGTAGATTAACAACTCATCTCTTTATCTCCGAGTACTTCTTGTGCAGACATGTTGTTCCACAAAATCATGGCTGAAACCATTGCTCCTGGTTCTTCTTTTTTATTTAATAACTGAAGAAGATTTTTCTTTGATGATTCCATGAAAAGTTTAGCTGCTTCTCGTGCGCTTTTACCGCGAAGAAGAGCCATGGCTAATTCATTAGATGGTTTAAGAAAAAGCGAAGCCACTTTATCTTTTAATGGAGTAGTTGTTCTACTTATATCGGTCCAAAAGCTAAATGGTTGGTTGTAACCAATAAAACAGCCACTTTTTTGGACGCAAGCTCTTCCGAGCGAAGCAGCTGCACTACAGGCACGAGCATAAGTCATTTTCCCTTCAAGTAAATTATGATTCTCTCCCTTTCTGATAAGATACTCAGTAGTGTTGCCGATCTTATCTCCATAAATTGTCAGTTCATCGCCGTGAGCGTTAAATAATAACAGCTGCGGCTTTTGTTTGGTTATGCTGGTTTGAAGATTTTCTTTGTGTAATCTGGGGCGTTTTAACTGAATGATCGGAATCCCTTTTTCTTCTGCGAATTTGACTAGTTCTTCAGAATAGGCATAGAGGTATGCTGTAGCATCGTCATAATTCGGCATAGTAATAATGGTCTTCATTCTGCTAATGCTTTGGAGAATTCGCCGCTGGCCAACGCTTTCATAAATTTGAGCTGCATATTAGCAAACATAACTCCTACCTCATCCCCTTTTTCCACGTGTTGTTTAAGTTCATCTTTTG
>CAYIZT010000058.1:0-6121 GCA_964368095.1 uncultured Methanosarcinales archaeon | reverse complement strand
GTTACTGAGCATTCAGCCTGTGTCTCCGAAGAGACCCTCTGACTTGCATGGCTTAGTCGAACTCCCATAGCAGCAATCTTCCGCAGGATCAACGGAAATTGTTACAATTTCCGAGCTTTCTTCACTAATGTTCAGAAAACAACGGAAATTAATAGAAATTAATCCTTAATACGATCGCAATTTTGTGTTATCGCACAGCAAGAAGAATATCTTACCGGCGTGCCAACAAAGTCGATGCTTTGTTTAGCATGTCACAAGTTGATACTTAATGGGATCACCTCGTTCACACTCAATCTTAATTGAGCATACATATGGTTTTATTGTGGGGAAAGAAGTTACTTATAAATGTTTCTATAATGCGGGGTATGAAGAGAAAGAAAGAGCAAAGTTGCAGTTACAGATAAAAATTTGCCTAATAGCCCATATCGCTTGATTACATAGATTAAGCCATAGTACGATCAATGTTAAAATTTTTAGGATATTATCTAAGAAAAATTCTTTTTTCGTCTATAAAATCAAGGATTTTCTTTAAATTGTTCGTCAACTTTTCTTTTTAATTTAAGAATATCCTTTTGGCAAATACTGCTAATATCATAATTAAACAAAACTTATAAACTTGAAATCTTAAAAACAAAATATGGAAATTGAGGTGACAGCATTACGTTTTATAATTACTTTCATCCTTTCCTTTCTCTTCGGGATAGAACGGCAATATTCTCACAAGCCGATAGGTTTTGGAACTTATACTTTTGTCGCTGCCGGTTCCTGCAGCCTGGCAGTGATCGCTGTAGCGCTGGGTTTTGAACATTCTATCCCGCTTCTTTCTGCGATCGTGACCGGTATCGGATTTCTTGGTGCAGGCGCCATGATAAAAACCAATGAAAAAATTTTCGGATTGACATCCGCAGCCAGCATCTGGGCTTTTGCCATCTTTGGCCTTATCATCGGAATAGGTGAATACGCCGTGGGGCTGATCCTATACTTATTAGTCTGGGTGGTGGTCATATGTGACAGGCTGTTAGAACGCTATGGTATAGGTTCATATCAGAAAAAAGTGACCATCCAAACCAATAAGATCGTCAACATCAAGGAGATCATCGCTGCTACCGGGATACACAAGTATAAACTTATAGATATAGATATCGATAAAGCGAACAGGAAGATAATTTTTCATATTTATGTAGAAGGGAAGAAAGAGGACATCAATAAGATCCCTGACAAGATCATCAATCAGGATTGGTTTGAAGATATTAAGATAGAATAAAATATACAATATAAAATAGATAATAGAATAAAATAAGAATTTAAGAATAAATTTTTATTAAAGCTTTTAAAAATAATCAGTAAAATTATTACGCAGTTTGTATCTTTCTAGCACGTTTACGCTTCTTCATCTTCTTACGCTGCCATTTCCAGCGCATCTGGCCTTTCTTCTTCCAGCGTCTTGAACTTCGTTTCATGTGAAGTCAGAAAATTACCGCCGTTTTATAAATGTTTTCTTTTTGCAAACAAAACCATAAACTAGTTTTGACCGCAGCGCCAACAGTGGCGGTGCTACGGTCTTACTGCGGAAGACCTACTCGTCAGCCCGTAGGGCGCATGAAAATCAACACAAGAAATCAAACAAAGATTTGATTTCTGTGCAGAAATAAGATAGTTTTCTTATTTCTTGCAACGATTGATTTTCAGCTCTGAAATGCGGTATTCTCAGCATTTCATGAGCATCCCCTGACTCGTGCACGCCACCTTGGCGCAAGACAAACCGGGGGTTGCAAGAAAACTGAAAACTAACAGAAGAATTGCTTCTGGGAGTTCCCGAAAAGCTATGCTTTTCGATAACTATCAGTTTTCTGCACAGAAATGAGGTGGTTTCCGCATTTCTTGTGTCCCTTACGGGGTGGTTTGTAGCCGCGAAGTGACGTCTTGCCGCCTGATGTGGCGTGGAAAAGAATTATGTGAAATTATCAAAACTAATGCTATCAAAACTCATTATCTCTTCTTCTTATTATAATAAATGCAGTAGTCAGAATAACTGCCAAGGCAGTCAATCCCACTAAAATGTATTCCCGGCTGCTTAATTCAACAGAAGCTACTGCGCTGACAAAACCTGTAAGCAAGTTGCTGAAACCGACATTATTATCAGTGCCAACAGTAACATAAATATCATCGTCAGTTTTTTGCAGTTCCTCTATTGGAGCCTTTTCTTTCGCTAGCTCTGGTACAGCTTGCAATTCTACTTCTGCCGCGACAGGTTCTTCCACCGCCTCAACCGCTTCTTCGGCTTCAGTTAATTCTTCCGCACTGGAGGATGATGAACTACTACTGCCTCCGCCTCCATCACCGCCGCTTCCAGAACCACCGCCGGAACCGCTGCTGGAACTGCCCGATGAAGAATCGGAATCATCTGAACTGCCGGGATCATTTGAAGGAGAAGCGGAAGTGGTGAAACTGTTTATTTCAGAAGTATTACAATTATTTACTATATCGCAGGAAGTCGCAGAGTAAGAATAAAGAGTGGAAGCGGCCAGGTTGCTCAAGGAGAATTCATGTGAAAGAGTATAAGATGATACTATTTTTTCTTCTCCTAAATTAGTTGATGCCCCATAATTGACTTTGGCATTGGCTGCTTCGCCAGTGGTCCATTTAATCTCAGCTGAATTCTCATCCACTTCTGAAGCTGCAACATTATTTAACAAAGGACTAGACCTATCTATAAAAAATAAAACCGAAACCGTATCATTGACTTTTCCCATGATGTCTTGGGCGATCACGGTGATAGTATGGTTCCCTTCTGCAAGCACACTTATATTAACTTGAGCGACCCAGTTATTGGAATTATCTTGTAGCGCAGGTAAAATTATTTCAGAAGCATTGTTATCCAAGGAAAGATTAAATTTAACCGCAAAGATATTTTCAGAATTATTTACGGTAACATTGAAAATTACCCATTCGCTCTTGTAGACTGTCTCTGCAGCCGGAGCGACTATCTCAACATTTAAGAAAGTCTCAACAGCAGGAACGACTACTGAGAAAACAGCAATACTTTCATTTTCATTACCTAACGAATCGTTGGCATAAGCAGTAACAGTATATGTTCCTACCGGCAATTCTGATAGATTAACTTCTTTCATCCAAACATCACTGCTATCATTTTGTGCCGCGGCAGGATAAACTAATGAGACATTGCTGCCGTCGGTACTGTTGATGATAAACAATACCGTGCTCAATGAAGAATTATCATACACTTCTGCGGTAAGATAATACTTCCCGCTGAGATTAGCGCCAGCAATAGGTGTCAGCACGGAAACATAAGGAGCGACATTGTCAACGGTAAAATATTGAAGAGCGGCTGTTGCTGTCATATTCATCGCATCAGCACCATAAGCCTGGTAGCGGTGTGATCCTTTACTAAGACCTATTACTTCAAAGGTATACACATTTTCGCTGGCATTTACAAAAGTCACATTTTGTATTGAACCGTTAAGATATGCCCATTGCAGCCAAACTTGAGACAGGCCAACATCTGAACTCAGGCTGATGACTGTTGCAGTGCTGTTAAGTACAGAGTTATTTTCAGGAGCGTCGGTGTAAGTAAGGATCGGCTGCAGGGCCGCTAAAACATCCACACGAGCATAAGTCAAATTGGTAGAAGGATCATATATTCCTACCCCGTGATTTAAAATTCTCTGTTGTATCTGTTCAACGGTAGGAATCGTTCCGTACGCCTGCTTCCAATATTGTTTGATCAAAGCGATCGCTCCTGACACGTGCGGAGTGGCCATGGACGTTCCAGACATTGCTGTGATTCCTCCCCCTTTTTTTAAAGAAGTGATGCTATCGCCCGGCGCAGCCATGGTATCTGTAAAGAAAGCAAGTCTCGAAGCATAACTGGAGATAGTATCAGATTTAGTCGTAGCTGTAACTCTGGTCGCGTTGTGCAGGCAGGCTGGACCAGCGATCCTTCCCGCGCCACTATTGCCGGTAGCCGCAACTACTGAAATATTTTTTCCCACCGCATCATTGATTGCTGTTGCATATGGAGTAAAATCAGCATCCCCATCACAGTAAGAAGTGTAACTGCCACCACCTAAGCTAATGCTGATCACTGATATATTATAGGTATCTTTATTTGCGATGCACCAATCTATCCCCGCCAACACGTCAGCATCCGGACAGGAACCGGAAGAACTGCATACTTTTACTGCCGCAATTTTCGCACCGGGAGCTGCACCGCGGAAAGTGGCATCGGTAGAAGCAATAATTCCTGCAATATGCGTCCCATGCCCTTGATCATCCATAGGATCTGAATCATTATTATAAAAATCGTAACCTGCAATATAATTGCCTGCCAATGCAGTATGATTATAATCCACTCCAGTATCAACAACACAGACAGTTTCCCCTTCTCCAGTGATGTTATGACCGTTAGCTACCACGTTCCAAGTATCACCAGCATTTATGATCGGCACGGAAGCAGATAAGAATAACTGCCTATCTTTGCTTACTATAATCTTCTCGACATTGGGATCATTACGGAGTTGTTCCAATCCTTCTTCTGTGACTTCACCGGCCATGGCATTCAGGGTTTCATATTGATGTTGTAGTTCAAACTCTTTCTCTTGAGCAAAGCCAAAGAGATCATTTCCATCTTCCTGACGAAGTTCATCTAATACTTCCTGCTGTTTATCTTTGATCGCTTCTTTTTGTTCTTCTGCACTTGCCATAACGCCTGCATCATCTTTCAACAATACAATAACTGAAACTTCTTCTTTCCCCTGATCAAACGCAGTGACCACTTCAGAACCTACTTCTGCATCAGCGACAATCGCGCCAGTGATTCCTCCGGAACTAAAAGAGATAAGAGCCAGAAGCATGACTAAGACAACAATAGAAAATGAAGTTACAAATTTCTTTACTTTCCGGTCCATCCTACATCAACACCCTAAATTGCTGTGATGTTAACATTGAACCTATGCCTTCTCCTACGTTAAAAAAAAACTTGGAAATAACTCCGCTAAAAAGCTCAAAAAAGCCGGTTTGCGGCTCATAGCGCACATAATCTATCTCCTGCAAACCATAATTTTCTTGGATGAACAATTCCGCTTCTTCCTTTCCGCCTAATTCATCTACTAAACCTAATTCCAACGCTTCCACTCCCAAGAAAAATTCTCCGGTAGCGATTTTCCGGATTGTTGAAACTTCTAAATTCCTATTCGCAGCTACTTCTTCAATGAAAAATTGATGGATCTTATCAAGTTTCTGCTGCATGATCGCTTTTTCTTGAACGGTCAGTTTCTTGTAAGGAGTGCCCATATCTTTATTTTCGCCTGCTACCAAGCGCTCATAGCTTACATTATAATTTTGCATCAGGCCGCTGAATTCAAGATATGAAGACAATACCCCTATGCTCCCGGTGATAGACATCCTATTTGCGATGACATGATCGGATGCGGAAGCAATCCAATATGCTCCTGAAGCTCCTGCCTCACGGATCAGCGCAACTACTGGTTTCTTTGCTTTCTTTGCCGCAGCAGCGATCTCGTCTGAAGCGACCGCTGAGCCTCCGGGAGAATTGATCTCTAACAGCAAAACTTTGATCTGCATATCTTTATCGGCATCTTCAATAAACTCCACGATGTCTTTGGACGAGACTGAAGAAGCGCTAAATCCTTGTGCACCGTTTCCGGTTATTTCACCTTCGATCGGGATCAAGGCTACATTGCCTGCCTTTGACCCATCAAAGAAAGAAAATAATATCGGCAAGAACACGAACAAAGTGAAAAGTACAGCTCCGATAGTAAGTAAAACTAACCTTAATCTGCTTCTATCTACCTTCTTTTTCACGATGATAAGATAAAGAAGAATCGTTTATAAAGTTTTTTGTGGATTAAAAAGGATTGAGACTGGCTTTGTGGAAAAAGTCGCCGCCTAGGCCAAGATTGCACAAGAAATGCGAAGGATATCTCATTTCTGTGCAGAAAACTGATAGTCTTCAGTTTTCTTCTGATAGTCTTCAGTTTTCTTGCACCGAGCTATGCCATTCGTAAGACAAAGTTAAGTTACTTTTTCTTTACCATCTGCTTCGAGAAAAAGGCGAAGGCGCAGGCCAAGGCGACTTTTT
>CAYIZT010000057.1:0-6236 GCA_964368095.1 uncultured Methanosarcinales archaeon | reverse complement strand
CGCCAAACCATCAAGGGAATCCCAGACCTTTAGGTCTGGGAGGATGTCAATTTTCACATAATTTTTTATCTGAAGGTCTTGGTTCACTAACAAGACATTTTTCATTATCTACTGTGCAAAGAGACGTATTTCTAAAAACATAACCCTCAGTACATTCACTCCAATTCGCATTAGAACAATCCCAATTACATTCAATATTCTGTCCAGAAGGAGTTTTTGCTTGGATAGTTTCATATATAAAAAAACTACCAACAAGAGCCAAGGCTATTATAAGACCCTTAATAATTGCAAGCTCCATTTGACCTTTTTTATTTTTCATTTTTTCTTAAACTTCCAAGTATATATCCAAGAGACTTCTCAAGTTTATTAATCTTCTCGTTGGTTTTCACAAAAATTTTGAGATGGTTTATCTCTTTTTCTATCCCCTCAATTTTATCTTTTAAACCATCATATTTCTTTTCATGTTCTTGCCATCTTTCTTCTCTTTTTTCTAAAAATTTGAATGAGAAATATAGGATTGTAAAAAGGAGGATAACGCCAATTCCAAACATTAAAATTGGTTTTAAATAGCTTTTACCAAATATTTCCAAAAGAGATAAAATACCTCCAGTAACTATAGGAATGCCTACTGTGGCTACTTTTTCTTTTAATTTGCTATAATTATTCTCCCCCATCACCGCTACAAGTAAAGGGTTTCTTTAAATCTGCTTATTCCACTGGTGTATTCACTAGTGGTCAATAAGTAAGTAAATCTTCCTGGGAATAAGCAGGGTCCGAACGAGAGACCCGAGCGAAGCGAGCATGCCACCAGTCTGTGACTGGTGGTGGTCTCGAGTGATTGACATCATTTCGTTCATTCAGACCGCTTCAAAAAGTGCGTTTTGATTAGATGAAAAACAAAGGTTCTATATCCATAAGACCTAACAGCTCACAGAAATAGTCAGAAAAGTAAATAAACAAAAGTTACTTCGTTCCTTAAATTAAGTCATAAAATGATAAAAAAAATAGGGATAGTGATAGTTCTTCTTTGTATTTTAACCTCTTCTGCCTATGGTCTTGCTCTTCGCGGAAATCATCTAAGCCCCATAATTTTTGAACCAGGAAAAAAGATAGTAAATCATTATATCATCGATGGAACTGATAAGGAAGTCAAGATAAGCTTGGGAGGGGATCTTTTAGATCATGTGCGTGTGACAGAAGTAGTCAACAATCAATTTGATCTTATTATTGAAGTGCCGGAAACCCTTCCCGAACCAGGCTCTTATTCCTTCTCACTACATGCTACTGAATCAGGTGATGCTGAGGGCGTTGGTTCACTGGTATCTGTGAATCTATTATTTTTAGTAGAAGTTCCTCCGCATGGGAAAGCGATCAGCGTTTCATTTGATGTTCCTGATGTCAATGAACATAAACCAATACCTTTTTCCGTGGCTGTCGCAAGCAAGGGCCTAGAAAATATCACTTCTTTGAAAGGTTACATCAATGTTTATGACTTGAAAAATGATTCAGTAGCTTCAATTAAATTTTTGGAAAGGCCGTTGCCGGCGTTAGGATCAGCTTCTTTTTCTGCAAACTTGCCTGCCGATGCGCTTTCTGCTGGAAAGTATTGGGCTAAAGCAATCATACAATACGATGGCGAGGAAAAAACGGTACAGGATTATTTCAAGATAGGAAATTTGGATCTCCTCTTGGTAAATTATAGTTCCAACTTAGAACGCGACTTTGGAGAATTCTGGGCGATTGTAGAAAATAATTGGGGGAACCCTATCCAGACAGTATATGCTGCAGTTTCTATCAACGGAACAGAAGTTTTAACCACGCCTACCGTCTTTCTCGGCCCCTGGCAGCGCGGAGAATTGGAAGGTATCTTACGAACTGATTTTATGCCAGGAAATTATAACGGGACCATCAAGCTTTTCTACGATAACCTTTCCAAAACAGAAGAAGTGATCTTTACAGTCTTTGAACCAATAGTAGAAAGTGAAGGGGTATCATTAAAACCATTCATCCTTATTGCAGGAACAGTTTTCATTATCGTTTTACTGGGCCTAATAAGTATGTTTTTATGGAAAAAGAAAAAATAAACTATTTACAAAATAACTATTGAAAATAAATATTTAAGATAACTATTAAAATTAAATCTTAATCTGCCCTAACAACATCGTGGGAAAATTATCATGAAAAAGCGATTATCTCCTTATTTTGTAATTAGTGTAGTGCTTGCTGCTGTTATCATTATATTAATTATTACCGCAAAAACAGACGATATCTGCGATACTGTGAAAACTATCGCAACGTCAGTCAACATAAAACCATCGGAGGACCGCAAATATGTGGGATTTGACCTGAATAAACAAAACCTGACCTTTGGGACCTTATCTCCTGGATCCATGGCCAGACGGACAGTCTCTTCAGAATACACCAAGGATGCAACTGTCTATGTCTGGGCAGAAGGCGATTTTCCTTCCTGGATCATTATCTCTCCTAAAAAATTTAAAACTGCTCCTGATCTCCCGCAAGAGGTAGTTTTTACAGTCTTAGCTCCGATCACTGCTAAAGAAGGAGAATATGAGGGTAAGGTAGTGTTTTGTTATCAAGATACAGAGACAGTTTCTTAGATTAAGTTTAGGAACGTTTCCAATAGAAGAATATGTTTACAGAGATTTCTATGCTGATGGCCTGGACATTCACAGGAATATCCTTCGGGTTGTAAGATGACTTGTACTTTCTGCTCTTATCGGTTTGGGAAGGGATAAAGAACTCTGAGCCGTCTGGGATTGGTTCAAGACCAGCATTAAGCATATCTTCACTACGTTTGTCTCCTTAGGTTGGCTTTTTCAGTTTGCATATTTTCACCATATTAACGTTTTTTTTATTTTACGTTAATAAAAATATCAACTATTATATAAATGTTTGCTTCCATATTAACGTTTTTCAATAAAAATGTTAATATGCGGTTTGATACTTAACATCCACGTAACATGAATTTTAACATATTAACACTTTATTCAATTTTCGTTAATTAAATAACTCATACTATCAAAAAGAGCAAAAAGTATAAATATGGATAGATGATTAAGGCTTTATGTTACCTAGATTTAATGGCAAAGCTGGAAAAATCATTCAAAGAAGTACAAGAATAGGTAGAGAAGAAATAACTTTTAGTTATTTTTTACCAAATGATTTACCCAGTATGCAAGAATTATGCTCTGATATATCTTTAATGGAAAAATCTAATGAAGCAAATAGGGCTATTGGAGAATTACAGGGCTTAACAAAAAATATAGGTCATTTAGATTTATTTGTTGAACCATATATTAGAAAAGAAGCAGTAGATAGTTCAGAAATAGAAGGAACAGTAGTTTCTTTAACTGATGTTTTTTTAAGTGAAGCTGGAAGTAAAAAACCTTCTTTTGTAAATCCAAGTATAAAGGAAGTAATTAATTTTGTAAATGCAATAAACTACGCTCTCTCTGAATTAAAGAAGGGTAATAAATTAAGTAAAAGACTTTTGAATAATATGCATAATATCTTGCTTAGTGGGGTTAGGGGGCAAGATCATTTAGTAGGTGAATACAGACAACAACAAAATTGGGTAAGAAGCAACAGCTCTCGGAATATTTTAGATGCCGTATATGTTCCTCCTTCTGAAGAAAAAGTAGAGGAACTAATGAATTATCTTTTTAGCTATATGAATGAAAATGAAGGTTATATGAGATTAATTAAGGCAGGATTACTTCATTATTATTTTGAAACTATACACCCTTATGAAGATGGAAATGGAAGAGTTGGAAGGACTTTAATATTACTATATCTTATTCAAAAGGGAATATTGGAAGAACCAATTGTATATCTGAGCCCTTATTTTAAAAAGCATAAAGATACTTATTATTCATTATTAATGGAAGTAAGAGAAACAGGAAATTATTCTAATTGGCTACACTTTTATTTAGAAGGGATTATTGAAATTTCTGTAAATTTATCTAAAAAAGTAAAGAGACTCATAGATTTATATAATGATTATAAGGAAAGACTTACTAAAGCAGGAGCAACGCCAATTTCATTAAAGATATTAGATACTTTTTTTGAAAGACCTTATTCTTTCATTAGCCTAATACAAGAACAATTAGGCAAAGTAGATTATCCTAAAACTAAAAGGGGAATGAATTATCTTATAGAATGTAGAATTATTAGGTTATATACCAAACATAAACGAAATAAGATTTATGTTGCTCCAGAAATCTTAAAAATACTTGAGGAAGATTTGATTTAACTCCACTAGATTTTACCAGCCTTCACTTAACAGCAGATAATTTACCGCAACAAAATCACCAAAATCTTTATAAATAACCTCTCTCCCCAGAGAGTTAACCATTACACCACCGGTTCGATGCAGAACGTGAAGCATCGTATTCTACCAGTGGGAGGTTGTCATGAATAAAGAAGAAATCCAAAAAGCTCTTGAAGAAATAAAGAAACAGCCGCAGAAGAAGTTTGTACAGTCCTACGACTTAATAATCAATCTAAAAGACTATGATGTAAAACAGTCTCCCTTGGATATTTTTGTAAATCTACCCTATTCAAAAGGGAAAAAAGTTAAGATTGCCGCTTTTGTCGATCAACAGCTGGCAGACCAAGCCTCTAAATTTTGTGATTTTGTCGTCAGAGATACTGAATTTGAAAAATATAAAGAAGACAAAAAAGCAGCAAAGAAACTGGCTCAACAATATGATTACTTTATCGCTCAGGCAACCATCATGCCAAAGATCGCCGCAGTTTTCGGTAAAGCGTTGGGAGCAAGAGGAAAGATGCCTAACCCTAAATTGGGGTGTGTTGTACCTCCGAACGCCAACCTTGAACCTTTAGTGAAGAAGCTCGCCACGACTGTGCGCCTTAGCGCCAAGAAAGGGACCAATCTGCAATGTATCGTCGGTAAACAAGATCAATCTGAAGCTCAAGTTGTCGATAACATTTTAACTGTATATCAGGCTGCGATCAAGCAGTTGCCTAACGAAGCCCATAACATAAGAGCAGTATTGTTAAAAACCACTATGGGTAAAACGGTGAAAGTCTAGGATGGCAAGCGAACAAAAGAAGCAACTGGTACAGGAACTGTCTAAGGATATAGACCAGTACCCCATCGTAGGAGTGGTAAATCTTGAAAATCTGCCTGCTCAACAGCTCCAGACTATGCGTTCCATGCTGAAGTCAAAAGGAGTTAAACTAAGCATGACCAGAAAAAAACTCCTCTACCTTGCGCTCTCTTATTCCAAGAAAAAAAATTTAGATCAATTAAGCGCAAAGATAAAAGGCATGCCTGCCTTACTATTTACCAAGGAAAATCCTTTTGCTCTCAATGCATTGATAGTAAAAAACAAATCAGAAGCGCCTGCCAAGGCTGGCCAGACTGCACCCAAAGATATTGTAGTTAAAGCTGGGCCTACCAGTTTTGCTCCCGGCCCGATCATTTCCGAGTTAGCTGCAGTAGGGATCAAGACCAAAGTAAATGCAGGGAAATTAGAGATCATCCAAGATGTTACCGTCGCTAAGGAAGGAGACGTTATCTCAGCTAAATTGGCAGAGACCTTAAAGCGGCTTGATATCAAGCCTATGGAAGTAGGACTGAATCTTGTTGCGGTTTGGGAAGACGGTTTAGTTTTCGATTCCAAGCAATTGTATATCGATGAGAAAGAATATGCTCAAAATATCACTCAAGCTGCTACCTGGGCTATGAATCTAGCTGTGGAAGCAGCCTATCCAGCTGCTGGGGCTACGGAATTGTTGTTACAGAAAGCATTCCGTGAAGCAAAAGCAGTCGGAGTGGAGTACGTAATAATGAATAAGGTAACTAGTGATGAGATCATCGCACGTTCAGAAAGGCAAGCTCTGTCTTTACAGAAAGAAGCCAATCTCTAAAGTAAACAAAATAAGGAAATTAAAAACATAATAAATTATCGGAGGGAATAAACATGGAATACATTTACGCCGCAATGTTGCTTCATAAAGCAGGTAAAGAGATAAATACCAGCGCAGTCAAAGCAGTTTTAACCGCTGCAGGTGTGCAGGTTGACGAAACAAGAGTTAAAGCACTAGTCGCCGCTCTTGAAGGAGTCGATATCGAAGAAGCTGTCAAAAAAGCAGCTACCGTCACTGCCGTCGCCGCAGCTCCAGCTGCAAGCGCAGCTCCTGCCGGAGAAGCAAAGAAAGAAGAAAAGAAGAAAGAAGACAGCAAGAAG
>CAYIZT010000056.1:596-6413 GCA_964368095.1 uncultured Methanosarcinales archaeon | reverse complement strand
AATTCAACAACAGGATATTATTATCATTTCAATATAACCAACCTAACTATAGATTGTGAAGTCGGGGGTGGTTATCAGCAAGGGGCCCTGGTTTTGGTCCTAGGAAATCTCACTAATGTAACTGATTTAGCTTCAAATCCAGTTAATTTAAGTATTTATGATTCTGCTGGCAATTTTGATGCATCTGCAAATCTAACCAGCTTGAGTGACGGAAGTTTTGCAACAACTTTTTATAATCTACCGGTTGGAAGCTACACTTTAAATGCTTCAGCTTCTTACAAAGAGTTTAATAAATCTTGTATAGATACATTTGTTGTAGGAAGTTCAGCAAGTTTTGTTTTAGACAAAATAGCGACGATTTATAATATAAATGCCACAACAATAAACTATAATATCAGCCTAAGGGTCGTGAATAAAGGCGGAAGCGATGCAACTTCAACTACATTAACCGATTCTGACTCCAGTTCAAGCCCATATAATTTAGCAACAGTTTCTGCAAATTCATCTGTTTTAGTAAGTTATTTAAAAGAATATACTAGGAATTCAACAACTTATAATTCAAGTCTTACCAATGCAACAGTCAACGCAACAGACCCTTATACTGGGAATAAAATTTCTGTAAATTCGACAGAGATAATTTTAACAATACCTTCATCTCAAACCGGACAACAATTAACTCTTGTAAAAAATGCATATTATAATTCTGAAAATTCTACTGCTGTAAATTATACTTTAACAGTAGATGTAGTAAATTCCGGAGGAGTAGACTTAACTTCTATCTCTTTAATAGACAATGATCTAAATATTAACACCAATATAAACTTGAACAGGACACAAAATTATAGCACCTCTGGTTCTGTTACTATAAACAAAGCTGCATCAAACACAGTCAAAACTTTTGTAAAAGCAAGCACTACTGTCAATTCTGTAACTTATCAATCTAACCAGATCCAAGTAAGTGTTCCTGGTTATGGTGGTCCTGCAGACTTGAGAGTATATGCTCCTGCCTCTGTTTCAACTTCTAAAAGCTTTGATACCACCATAGAAGTTGAAAACCAAAATCTCGACATAGGGCAGGATTTTATAACGGATTATTGGATTACAAATGTTAATGAAGATACTAATTACAGCTCTGGACAACAGACAATCTATGTCGGTGCATCTGGAGCTTCAAATATAACTGCAACTTTAACTTCTCCTTCAAGCGCAGGAACCTATCGTTACAGGGCATCAACTGCCTGGACAGGTGGAACAGCATCTGCTTTTGATAGTTTTACAGTAACTGCTTCCGTGAGCGGTGGGACAGGAACTGCTACCTCCAGCGGAGGTGGTGGTGGTGGAGGAAGTATAACCGGTAGAGCAGTAGAAGAAATAGAAGAAGCAGAAAAAATCGTCTGCAATTCTCCATATATTAGATATGGGAAAGAATGTTGCTTAGATACTAATAATAATTCAATTTGTGAGAAAGATGAAGTTTTAGAACGTCCTGAAAAAGAAATTAATGAGACAGAAGCTGTACTGGAGGAGACTAAGGAAGAGATCCCTAAAATTCAGGCATTTTTTCCTAATATCTTAAACAAGATAGGGCAATTCTTTAAGCCATTTTTTTTATATGTAAAGCAGAATAATCTGTATTTCCTAATCAGTTTTGTAAGCCTGATTTTTGTTTTATTGCTGATTCTCGTTATTGTTAGAATTTCAAGAAATAAAAGAAAAAATAAAACAATAAATATTTTAGAGACTAAACTTAAACATCTAACGGAATTAAAATCTCATAAAAAGATAAGTGAAAAATCCTATCATGCAGAAAAAGATGAATTACTATTGAAAATTAATAGGATTCTAAGAAACAAAAAGTTCATATCTATTATTGGAACTATTGGGCTAATCAGTTTATTTGCAACTGCCCTTAAACCAAGCATCACCGGCGGAGTAATAGAAGTTGATGGGGCCATAATTTTAAATTGGTGGAAAATTTTTGCGGCATCGGTTATTTTGTTTTTGACGGGGATATCATTAGTTTTAGTTTGTATCATCAAAGAGATAAGAGAAATAAAATATAGATTAAATGAAAATATTGGAAAAGAAGATCATATATCAGAAAAAATAATTAAGGTAAAAGAGGAAGGTAATAAAAAAGAAGAATACTTAAAAAATATATCTGTTACTAGTAAAAAATATGCGACCAGGAGTATAAGTGAGTTAATTGATAAAAAAGTTTTCACAGATTCCGGAAACTATCTCGGGGAAATTAAAGAAGCTATTTTAGGAGAGAATAAGATCGATAGTTTAATGATCAAATTAGATGGAAGACAGAAATCAGAACTTAAAGGGATCATTATCAAGTATAATCATGTAAAAAGCGTGGGAGAGATTGCTATTATTGACGATGCAATTTTGAATAAGATAAATTCTTTGGAAGTTTGATCAATTCCAATGATAAGGGTTACCTTTTCTCCTTTTATACAATATCTCTATCTCTTCCCCAGCAGTTATCTTACTTAAATCTTTACTTAAGCCTTCTAATCTTTTGATCAGTGATTCTGATGCCTGTTGTAACTTTTGAGATGCCGCTTCTAATTCTTTAAATACCTCTTCTAACTTTTGAACATTTTCCTTATAATCTATTTGAAGACTGCCTTCCTTGCTTGTTGAAAATAAACCCTCCCATAATCCTGAGCACCCTAACATATAAACTGCCTCTGGACCAAGGATTAGATTCTGATGAGCTTTTGGAGAATAAATCCTCGCTCCGTTATTTCTTTTGATAATATAATCTTTGGAAGGATCAAATTTTTTTTCATCAAATAGATGGGAAGGCAAGATCACGATATCTCCTGCTGAGCTTTCCTTAGCCAGTAATTGATATACTTTATCCGCAAGATCTCCGCAAGGCACCTCGGAGTAAAAATCTCCCCAGTTATTATGTGGAAAGTCGGGCGCTTGGTTTAGCATCAGAGTATAACTATCAGCAGTGAGGATATGCAATCCAGAAAATTCTTTTTCGATGAATAGTGCGTTATATTGATACAATTCTGGTTTATGCTCTTGTGTCATTTTTGTGCTACCTGTTCAGGTGTTTTGTCTTAATATTCCGTCAGTTTCTTGTCGGCATCATAATGGATGATAGTGGAATTTCCTTCGCCGGAAACACTCCGTTCAGTATTTATAAATTTCCCTTCTTTTAATTTTATGATCCTGCGTTGGAAGCTTTTGTAGCTCATATCTCCGCCGCGTTCGGCGTAAGTAGCATAAATCTCGCCTATCTTTCTGCCGGTCTGTTCACGGATCAGATCAAGGATATTTTTCATCTCTTCATCCATCCCTTCTTTAGGTTTGATATGGAAATCATCTACTTTTTTCAATGCTTCTGCGACATGTGCAGCAGTGATTTTCCTGGAACTTCTCTCTTCAGCAAGGTTGCCGGCTTCGCGCATCAGATATAATCCTACCCGGACATCATCTGTCTCTGTGCATTTCTGCACTAATTCAGTAAATGCATCTTCATCCCAGCAGCCGTCGACAAAAGCGTAATCGCGCCGCTGCCGCAAAATGCCGGCAATCTCTGATTCATTGTATGGCCTGAAATAAACGAACTCCGGCCCTAATCTGCTCCTGATACGCTCGTCAAGCTCACCGTAACTGTCTCGATAATTGGTAATGAGGAGGACGGATTTCCGGTAGATATCTTCCAGGATAGAATACAAAAAATCCATCTCTTCCAATTTGTCAATCTCATCAAAGATAAAAACAACGCTGTTTTTGTTCAATTTTTGTTTTATCAGTTCTAACAGTTCGCTGGTTTTTTTGTTTTGGATGAACTTGTATCCCAGATCTTCGCAGATTTTGGTGTAAATCTTGAAGGTAGTATTTTCCTTCCAGCAATTCACATAAAGAGAGACTACTTCATTGGTCTCCTCTTCCAATTCGCGCAAAACATGTTTACAGGCAGTTGTCTTTCCGATTCCTGGAGCACCATAAACAAATAAGTTTCTTCCATTATGTCCTTGAAGCAATGGCCTGATAGCCGCGGCAAAGCGCATCTGTTCATTTTCCCTGAACATCATGACTTTTGGCTGGAAATCATAATCTATGACCACCGTATCGCGGAAAACCGTTTCCCCGCTTCGCAGCATATCTTTGAATAAGGACATGAAAAGGAAAAATAAGCAGGGGTTTATATGGTTTTTGTGATAGTAGGCTATGTCCAGAATGGAAGAAAAAGCCGCCCTGGCCGTTCGTTCGCCAATTTCTGGAGGTATTATCAAAGGAAATTGTAATTTAACTACAGCTAAAGTTTCGTGTAACCTCACTCACCTTTTGGCCAGGCGGGCGGCTTTCTGAACGGACCTGCGATAGTACTACCCTACTTTCATAAAACTTAAAAGGGCTTTTGCTAGAAAAGGTATTTATGAAGGCAAAACTAGCGGTAATCACCTTATTATTGGCATTATTGTTAATCATTACTTCCTGCTCCCTCATCACTGGAGGAGCAACAGCTGAGGATAGTTGTAGTTCTCTTGAAGGCAGCGCTAAAGATAACTGTTATTTTGAGTCTAATCAATGCAGTAAGATCAAGAATACCCAATTTCGTGATTCCTGCGTCGCTGAATTAGCCCAGCAAAAAGATGATGTAAAAATATGTGATCTCATCGTCACCAGTAAGACTATGGGATTTTGCCAACAGCAAATAGCTTTGCAGCAGGACAACTTTGAATTATGTAAGGGGATAGGCGATGAATCATGGCAGGACACTTGTTATTATAAGATTGCTACTGCCAGAAAAAACGTCGACAAATGCTCTTATATCGCTGATTTAGATTACAATATGGACTGTGTTAAGAATGTAGCGATGACCAGCAAGGATCCTGAATTATGTGATCGCTTAAGCACGCAGAACAAGGCGCAATGTCTCTTCAAAATAGCTACAGAAACGCTGGATGCCGATCTTTGCGCTAGGTTTACTGACGATAGATTAAATGGGGCATCTTGTTATCTGAAGGTAGCTAAACTGAGCGATAATAAAGCGCTTTGTGACAAGATTACTATAAAGGATATTAAGGGTGTGTGTCTAAGTTATTTTGATTAGACTGAGATAGCGGCTACGTCTTCTTAGATTATTTTAGATTATTGGATTCATATTCTTAGAAATTAACAAAAAACTGAGAACAATCTTTAAGAATAAACTTTTTTATTATCTAAAAAATATTATTTAAAAAAAATTAATTTCCAGAAGCCTTTTTATTCCAGGTATATCTTCTCAATGTCGCAGTCTGTCCGTATCCGCAGGAAGCACACTTTTTCTTGATTTTGTGGTAAGCAGCTTTACCGCAGCGCCTGCAACGAAGGTGGTTTCTTTTCCCACTCTTCCTACCCATACTTGCTGTTCCTTTTGACATTGTTCTTAACTCCTATACTTTATGCTGGAGAAATGATGGTGATAGTATCCCCGCGGATGAAAACAGTACCTACTTTTCTTTTTAATTCTCCGTTTTCAAACTCACTGGCTTCTTCTAGCACTGTATTGATATGTATATCAAATGCTCGTAATTTTCCGGTGTAATGGTGGCCATTTTTCAATACAACCATTACTGTTTTGTTCCTTGCTGCATTCAGCGTATCTAAGGGTCTTGATCCTTCATCCATGTTTTTGTACACCCCACGTGTTTACACTTTAGGAAAGACGAGGCTATATAAAGGTTTCGATTAATATGACGATTTTTTGTAAATTGTTTTGGCAACAACACTACTGACAGCAGACGGCCACTCCATTTGTTCGTGTCCTGCTCGGGTATCCCGTAAGGAACATGAAAATCA
>CAYIZT010000056.1:0-586 GCA_964368095.1 uncultured Methanosarcinales archaeon | reverse complement strand
CAACGACGATTGATTTTCAGTTCTGAAATGTGGTATTTTCCGCATTTCATTAACAACCCCTCCCTCGCCTGCGTCAGTATTGTTGCCTTCCACGGAAGAATTATAAATACGATAGTTATTTTGTAGCCTATGATAAATTTTACCACGCTCAGAAAAGACATCCAAGATTATGATTCAGAACGGGAAAAATTAATCAAGCAAAGCAGAGACGTGCTGAAGCTGAGCAAACAGATCATCTATGCTGTGCATCGCGATGAGTTGGCAGAAGCCGCTAGACTGATCAAAGAGATAGAAGCGGAAAAAAAGAAATTAGATGCCATTGCCAAACACAGCCGCAAGATGGGCAGCGAAGGAAGCTACAAAGTAGCCATCCAGGAATATGCCGAAGCATTATTGTATTATCATTTTGTCAAAGAAGGAAAATTAGTCGATCTTCCTATCGACACTGAACACTTTATTTTAGGATTGGGGGACCTTCCTGGAGAGTTGGTTAGGAAAGCGGTATTCTTGGCGGGAAAAGGCGAAGTTGATAAAGTCATCAAGATCAAAGATGCGGTCGATACCATCTATGGAGAATTATTGAAAT
>CAYIZT010000055.1:0-6636 GCA_964368095.1 uncultured Methanosarcinales archaeon | reverse complement strand
TGACCTTCGCACGTTTCTAACGTGATACCCCGCAGCTTGCTGCGGGGAAGTTCATCTTTTTATTTTTTATAGAACTTTTTATAAAATTATTTTGGTAAGATCAGAATTATTTGATCCGAAACTCTCATAACTCCACTAAAACGCGGTAAGAGAATGATCAACTTAACAAAATTAAAAATAAAAAAAACTTACAACATCGTCCTTATACTTTCGATGTTGGAAGCGATCTCATGGCCACGCTTGGTCAATTCCAATAACTTTAATCGTCCTTCTTTCTTGAATCTTATCAAGTCAGATTTCTGCATCTCTTGCAATATCTTGACTACATGCGAATAAGTGCAGTCAATCTGTTTTGCCAGCACAGAAGCATAGACGCTTTCATTGGCATTCTTTAACTCTACCAGCATCATAGCTGGTTTCTCTCGAAAAAACACGTCGAAGATAGGCTTGTTGTTTGTTTTGTTCAAATTGGACACCCCCAAATTTAACTCTTATTAACCACGCGCAGAGAAGGAAAAATTTCTCTAAGCGTCAGAAAATGCATTTGCATTTTCTTTAACCCACCAGCCTCTTCAAAAATGAGGCTTCAATCTTATATTTAAACATTTATCTATTGCAAAAGATGTTTTGCAGTATAGTTAATAAATGTTTTGCCTTGAATTGGAATTGTTCTATCGATAAGGGCATGTATCTGTTATAACACAGAATAATTTTTAATCTTTGGCTTTTGCCATCCCAAGATGGATTCTTCTAACTCTTCTGTAAAAGATTTTTTTCCTTATCCGCGGATTCGGCCGGAACAAGAAAAACTGTTGCAAGACATTGATACAGCATTTAAACAAGAGAAAATCCTTCTTGCGCATGCTCCGACCGGCTTGGGAAAAACAGCCACTGCACTATCGGCGGCGTTATTTCATGCGTTAGAAAAAAAGAAGCGGATTCTTTTCCTTACCAGCAGGCATACTCAGCATGCCATCGCTGTAGAAACATTGCGGGAGATAAAACAGAAAGGTGTTTCTTTTTCCAGCATAGACTTGGTCGGCAAGAGATCCATGTGCAGCCAGGAAATAGCTGGTTTATTCGGCAATGATTTCAATGATTTCTGTAAAACCATCGTCAGTAGAGGAGAATGCGAGTTTTACAACAATATGCGCAGTAAACAGCAGCTGACCGTAGAAGCAAAGAAAGCGGTAAGCGATCTGCAAAAACAAGCTCCGCTGCATAATCAGGAGATCATAAACTTTTCAAAAGAAGAGCATCTATGCGGCTACGAACTTGCCATGGCCTTGGCAAAGACTGCAACAATAATCATCGCCGATTACAATTATCTTTTCAATTCTCACATCCAACAGAACTTTTTTGCTAAACTGGATCTAGAATTAAAGGATGTTATCGTGATAGTTGATGAAGGACATAATCTTCCCTCCAGGGTGGTTGACATGCTTAGTTCAAATCTCAGCAGCATCACTGTAAAGAATGCCCTATTTGAAGCGAAAAAGTTTGGTTATAACGGATTGCTGGTTTGGTTGCAGGAATTGGCAAGAATCTTGGATGAATTAAATGATAATTCCGATCCATCAGGATTTGAGGCTAAAGAAAGATTAGTGGTTAAAGATGAATTCATTTCCAAAGTCAAGGCAGTAGTCGCGTATGACGAATTGATCAATGAATTAGAACTTGCTGCAGAAGAAGTCCGCCGCAAGCAGAAGAAAAGTTACCTTGGCGGAATCGCTGCCTTTTTGGAAGCGTGGAAAGGAGAGGATCAGGGATTTACCAGAATCCTCGCCGAAAAAAATGGAAATTATGGGCTAGTAACAACCCTAAGTTACCAATGTCTTGATTCGCGCATCATTACGGAACCTATTTTCAAACAGATTTTTGCCGGCGTGATCATGAGCGGGACACTTACGCCGTTGTTTATGTATCGTGATGTATTGGGAATTACTAAGGGGATGGAAAAAGAATATGGCTCGCCTTTTCCTTCGGAAAATAAATTAAGCCTGGTCGTTCCAGAAACCAGCACTAAATACAATCTGCGCGGAGAAGCGATGTTTCAAAAGATCGCTGAAAAGTGTTCCGAGATTGCAGCTCTTATCCCCGGAAATGTGGCTTTCTTCTTCCCCTCTTATCAGTTGCGTGATTCTATCGCCGATAATATCCGTTCTTCCAAGAAATTATTCTTTGAGAAAAAAGAAATGTCTGCTGAAGATAAAAATCTATTTCTAGCCGAGTTTAAAGAACATAAAACTAAAGGCGGCATCTTACTTGGTGTTTCCGGCGCAAATTTTGCCGAAGGCATAGATTTTCCCGGTGATTTGTTGAATGGAGTGGTAGTAGTAGGATTACCGTTGGGAAGGCCCGATCTGCATACTAAAGAGATTGTCAAGTATTACGAAGAGAAATTTGGCAGGGGATGGGATTATGGCTATATCTATCCGGCCGTCTCAAAATGTATCCAGTCAGCCGGACGATGCATCAGGAGCGAGACTGACAAAGGAGCGGTAATATACTTGGATGAGCGTTTTGCCTGGCAGAATTATTTTTCTTGTCTGCCAAAAGAAGGATTACGTGTGACTAAAGAGTATCAGAAGCTGTTAAAGGAGTTTTTTGGAGTATGATTCTTTTTCTGTATTTTGAGTTCTAAACACTTTTTAGCAACCAGTATACTAAATAGTAATATTTATATATCTGTTGTGTTTTATAGTAGAAATAGTAAAACGCGTTTGGGCAAGAATTTGTCACAATGTGAAGTGGGGTCCCTTAGAATTCTACCACCCTCACCCCCTCTTTGGGACCCCTTTTCAACTTTTATAAGAGTAAGGTAGTTTAAATATTCTAAAATAGGATTTTAGAGTAAAGTTTTAGAATCAAATTTTTCAAATTTTATTAGAAGATTAGAGTAATAAATTTCAAAATTAATCTAGATTAAGCTAAGTTTTATTCAGGACAGCTTTCAAACACATCTGCTAAGGTCAGTGTAAATGTAATCTTAGAGATGTTAGGATGGGTCAAGACCGGGCTGGTCTGTCCTTCATGCAGCAAAATGACATTTTCACCTATCACTTCTCCGGTATTTTTAGTAAGGATATTGATAGGCACAATCGGCTGCTCTCCTTTACAATGCTGGGGCATCTGCATGGTTTTCCATTCTAAAGCTCCTGCACCGGTATAACTTCCTTGTTTAGGTTTCAAGTCATACGTTTCTCCGTCGCTGGTGAGTATCTTGATCGCGTAATAACTGCATAATTTTGAACAATCTCCTTCGCCGGCATAAAGCGAGCTAAGGCTCTTACAAGTATTAGCTACACAATAAAGCCCATAACCGCATTCGCGATTGTCATCACATTGTCCTCCAGCTGCTAAGCCCGGCCCTTGCATTTCCGTAGTATCGCAGACACCGGAATTATCTGAATCCAAGCAGCAAGCATCTCCAGCTGGATTAAGTAAATGAGGTGGGGTACATTCTACTTTATAGGTGATTTCCCCGCTGGTACCATTTTCTTCCCCGCCTATCATTTTTTTTAAGAAAATAGCTTGTCCCGTGCTGGCCCGTAATACCAGCAAGCCGCCAATGATAAGTAAGATGCTTACCCCCACAATTAGGATCATTTTCTTAGGGTCATAAGCCATCCTGGAAGTAGAAGTCTCTGTTGCTGCCCTGTTTCTTGGACGCTGTTCTGCAGATGCAGTTGTGCTGGCTTCAGCCCTTGTTTCTCTCTTGGAAGCTTTATACTTCTGATAATTCTGTTTCACTGTTTCGTCATATGCTTTTTCTATGTCCCGATCCATCCACCCTGCTTTGCGTAATTCTTGCTTTATCTGGTGCAGTTTCTTCCCTTGTTTTATGTTGCTGTGGATATAATTGAATATTTCCGGATTAACTGCGTTCTGTCTTTGATTGAGGTAATAATATGCGCCCCAGCCAGCTCCTCCGATAGCTAAAATAACAAAAATAATAGTGATGATACGATTGAAAGATTGCCGTTCACTGAAGCTTTTTTGCAAAGCGTCTAAGGTAGATTGTAACCCTGCCAATCCGGTAGCGATGGTATTAGCCTTGGAAGATAGATCCTGATCGGTATTTTGCAACGCAGCAAGTTCTGATTGCAATGTAGAAATCTGGCTTTGGATAGTTAGAATCTCTCCTTTGGTCAAAGATAAGTCTGAACTGAGGGAGGCCAATTCGGTCTCTAAACCGGTTATTTTTTCTTCTAATGCAGTAATTTTTTCATCACTATTAGGTATTACCGGCACGGGAGCAGCAGTGACCTCAGCAGGTGCAGCTACTTCTGCAACAACTTCTTCCGTCAAAAAACAGGTTTGGGTGTCTGGGTTGCAGTAATAGGAATCGCCGTTTTGAGCTAAGGTGTTGCAATCCAAAGAGCAGGAAAAACCGGTATCTACATCCGCCGAAGAAGAAATAGCAAAAATTAAGACTAGTACTAGTGCTAAAACAGCTATCTTTTTCATGTTCCTCTTTTCGGTGTAGACTAATTTCTGGATTTATATACTTTTGGTTTCATCTTACTGAGGTTTAGCAATATTTAAATAAATGTGCACTCATTTGATATCTTATGCTAGACATCAAGATAGTCCGCGAACAGCCAGAATTGGTAAAGGCTTCTGAAAAGAAACGCAGCCATGATAAAGCTATTGTCGATCAAGTTCTAAAACTGGATGACGATTGGAGAAAAGAGCTTAAAATCACTGAGGAATTGAATCGCAAACGAAATGTGGTCTCTGAGGAGATCAACCAAGCAAAAAAGAAAAAGGATGAAAAGACCGCGCAAAAAAAAATCAAAGAAATGCGCGAAATTATTGATACCATCAAAGCTCACGAAAAAAAGACAGATGAGCTGCTAAGCAAAAGAAATGTTGAATTGAAAAAAATAGGTAACATCTTACATGAGTCTGTCCCGGTAGGGAAAGATGATTCGGAAAATGTAGTGATCAGAAAATGGGGTAAGCTCCCTAATTTTAATTTTCCCATCAAGGACCATATTGAGTTAGGGTTAAGTTTAGATCTGATTGATTTAGATACCGCCGCGAAGACTTCCGGATCACGCTTTTATTACCTAAAAAATGAAGGGGTATTGCTAAGTTTAGCTATACAAAGATTTGCTATAGATAAAATGTTGTCTAACAAATATACTTTAATATCTCCTCCAGTCATGCTTAATCGCACTACCTTGGAGGGTGGCGTCAACCTCAGCGAATTTGAAGATACCATCTATAAAATTGAAAATGAAGATTTATACCTTATCGGAACATCTGAGCATCCGCTGGTAGCATTAAAGAAGGACGAGATTCTTGAAGAGAATGATTTGCCCCTGAAAATTTGTGGAGTTAGTAATTGCTTCAGAAAAGAACTTGGAACGCATGGAAGAGATGATAAAGGGATATTCAGGGTCCATCAATTCAATAAAGTGGAGCAGATAATTTATTGTAAGCCCGAAGATTCTTATGCTTTTTTTGAAGAGCTGCAGCGCAACGCCGAAGAGCTATTCAAAGAATTAGGTATCCCCTTTAGAGTTGTACAGGTGTGTAGTGGAGATATCGGGAACAAACAAGCGTTGCAGTACGACATAGAAGCCTGGATGCCCGGGCAGAAAGATAAAAAAGGCAATTATCGGGAAGTTACTTCTTGCAGCAATTGTACCAGTTATCAGGCTGTCACCATGAATACCCGTCTACAGCGCAAGGATGGAAAAGAATATGTTCATATCCTTAATAATACTGCTATCACTGATACCCGGCCGATTGTCGCCATTCTCGAAAACTTCCAGACCAAAGAAGGGACTGTGAAGATACCAAAAGTTTTATGGCCGTACATGAACGGGATCAAAGAATTGAAGAAAAAGAAGTAGGATTATCTTTTAAAGGCACTTGATTTCAATAAAAGCATTAACATTTTGTCTTTCACTAAAGTCGATTCTATCTAATCTAACAACATTACTTTCCTCTATATATACCACCATTCTAAATATGTCTTTCATTTTTTTATTATCTCTTAATTGAATATCGCAGCTCCTTCCTTCACATGTATAATAGGGCTCTAAATTTTCATGAGGCATAAATGCCGCCTTAGTAAATTGACACTTATTTGGTTGAGTTATAGCTTGATTGTTTAAATTAATCAAGGTTTCATCTTTCTGATGAACTGGTAAACCTAAGCCATTATTTATATCAAATATTAGATTGCAACCATTTTTATTGCATGCATCACTCATATGGGAATTATCATGGTAAGAATAGTCTAAGTTAGACATATTCTTTTTAATATAACCTCTTAAAATTACTTCTCGGATACCTTCTTCTTTTATACTATTGTAATTATATCTCAAAGTAATGAGTTTTCTATTTTCATCTAAGATTAAGTTTCTGAAACCAAACTTTTTTTCATAATTTAGGTTATTGTAATTTTTTAAACTCTCAAAACCTCTTATAAATTCAGTTATCCGCCCTTCTTTTGCGGAATTTACCCATAAGACAAACTCTTTTCCAGCAGTACCCTCTATATCCAAATCTCCAAAACGAATGGGTATTAGAGGAATTAATGAACCAAATAGGCCGAAACTTTTAATATGGATTGGCTGACTTGATTCAAGATAAGCTTCTCCAAACTTTTGGTCAGGA
>CAYIZT010000054.1:0-6780 GCA_964368095.1 uncultured Methanosarcinales archaeon | reverse complement strand
CTCTTCTTGATCTTTGCTGCATCCATCACGTCCTGAAGATGGACTTTCACTTTGGCGTTGGATTTCCTGACCAGCTGAAAGAGGTTCTTGACACTAAGGTTATACTTTCCCAGTTGTTTTTGTTCTAAGCTGTTTTTTGCATTTCGTAATTCCTTGAGTAGATTTTGATACTCTTTATCCGGAATAGAATTAACTATCTTGTATAAAGAATAAATAAGGACCGTCACCGAGATCAGATCAAGATTCTTGCGCACTGCCACGTCTTCAATGCCATGGTCGCTGAGCACCCGTAATTGATCTACATCATTCTTATCCTTCTTTTCTAAGATGCTGATAGCCTGGCCTAAATCGTAAAGAATCTCTTTCCTGATTGCCTCTTCCATGCTTAAAAGGAATAATTTTGATTATATTAATGTTTGGGAAGAAATATATTTTATCCTTTTATATCCTGCTGCAATTTAAAAAGATTTATATACTTTGTTTTTATAAATAAATTATGTATAAGATGTTGATTTTTACAAAATGACAAATGAAAAAAGAGTTTCAAGTAAAAATGATAAATGGAAAAGGGTAGTTTTAATAATTGTTATCGGCATAGTTTTTCTGCTTTTGGCTTATTTTTTAAATGTGATAACTACTGGCGAATCTATTAATTCTCTGAAATTGAGTCTTAAGTCTAGTTGTGATCCTAAATTATTTGGCGCAAAGGGAGATGGCATATCTGATGAGACCCTCGCTATTCAACAGGCAATGGATACTTGTAAAATAGTTTCTTTTTCCAAGGGTATATACAAAGTTTCTGCATTGGTTATAAACCACCATAATTTACAATTGAAGGGCAATGATGTTGCCTCTTTGGTTGCAATGGATAACCAGAATCTTCTATATGGGGTCGATAAAGCTCAGATTAGGATAAGTGGCATCTCTTTTTTTGGTTCAAATCTTAGTACCATAGATGGAGATGGACAGGCAATATATCTTAAAAATGTAAAAGACGTAATAATAACCAAGAATAGATTTAGTAATTTTAAAGGAGCGGGCGTTGTTAGGATTGAGGGTGGCAGCTCTACCGCCTCTGATCCAGTCACGTGGAGCGAACAGATAAATATAACAAGCAACATTTTTGTAAATAATACCCAGCGAGCACCATTTGCCCCGGGAGTTGCAGCAAACTCTATTTATCTTGTTGGCGGTGTAAGGAATTTTTTTGTATTAAATAATAGGATTGACGCCGCAAATCAAAGGAGTGGAATTGCGATGATGTCTAATATCCGTAACGGCAAGGTGTCGCAAAATTACCTTTCAAATATAGGCATTAATGATATGGTGCAGACATATGGCATCTTCTTGTATGATTTGGGTGAAAGTATTTGCAAAGATGTAGAGATTAGTTCTAATGTTATTGTGAATGTAAGCAAGATGTGCATTTATATCCAAACAAAAGGCAATGGTGGTAATATATTCATTAAAAATAACCAGCTCGCCAATTGCGATATCCACGCTGATGACTCAACATTGCCGGCAGGAGCCATATCCATTAATGAGGGAAGACTTGTTTTTGTCGAAGGAAACAGGATATACGGGGTTAATGAAAATTCAAGAGGCATACAAATTTTATCTTCCATAGATGACTCTTCCTCAGTTATAGAAGGGAATAACATTGCAGGTGGTTCGGAAAGACATGCGGGTACAGTTGGAATTAAAATTGCCTATGGTTCTGGCATTAAAATTAAAAATAATACTATTGATAATGTAATGTTGGGCATAGGCTGGACACAGCCGATTGAGGATTCTGTCAGCTCTTTTATAATTTCAAATATCACTATTGTTTCAAATAAAATTAATAATACAGATAAGGGGATAGGTTTCCAAATTTATGTTTCACCTTCTTCAGGAGTGGGCTCGCTGAATATTAGCCAAAATAAGATTATGAATAGCAATATAGGAATTAATACTTATCTCCTATTTAATTCTGCAATAATCTCCAATAGAATAAGCGAGGCACGTACTGCGGAAGGAGTAGGAAAAGCAATATTCATTCAAAACGGCCAAAGAAATAAGATATTAAACAATATTATTGGTCAATGTGATTATGGAATCTATCAAGAAGTTGCGCCTGGTGTCAATGCGGTTGCGGGTAATATCTTTAGTGAATGCTCAGTTGAAATTTTTCCTTAATATGGCAACTGTTTAGATTTCGTAATAAAATCAATGTAATTGCCTATATGCCTATAACAGCAGACTTCCCGAAGTAACTCACTTTTTTAAAATAGCCATAGAAATGGTTTTAAGGCAGTTTAACAATAAAAGAACCCAGTGGCAAATCCATTGATTCTGTCGAGATTTTACCATGGGGGTAAATATTGACGAAATAAGGAAGGACTTCTTCAAGAAAAGCCTTTCGGTGGGTCACCGCAATATAAGATACACATGTATGCAGCTATAGCTATTTTTTGTTCCTTAAGATAACTAACCAGAAATCCAGATCGTCCAATCTGCTTGTGGTTGAGCGGGCTGAACACAATTTAGTGCTAGGGAGGACGTCAAATTTTTAAAGAAAAGTCTTTTCTTAAGATTAAGATGGGCCTGTAGCGTAATCCGGTACTTCGCAAGAAGCGGAAAAGCGCATACCCATGGCATGGGTGGAGTCCGGGTTCAAATGCCAATATCTTAGGCGAGATGGGCGGGCGATGCTTACGCATAGCCCACCGCGACGATTAGGTATTGGGTGAAAGTCCCGGCAGGTCCATTTTATTCTTAAAATAGAGAATATGCCTTTATAACATCCATATAGCAAAGAATAATAATCACCTGCTGCTTTCCAAGAGATGTTCTCATGAAAAATACATTAGAAGCATTGGTTGCTATGTTGGCTATATCTACAACTGGTTGTGCAGCTGCTAAGACCAACTTAGATTCTAATCATCCTACTTCTCTTGCTACGGGAGAAAATTCTTCTGATGGAAAATATGATTCTGTTGATGATCTGCTTAATCCCGAAGATGTCCGCCAACTTGCGGATGCTCATTACATGATCATCAGTGAATCAGTATATAAAGATTCAGACGGGAAAGAGACAACCTTGCATAGTCTTGGCACGGCCGTATTGTACAAAGACATTGGAAGCAGATCTTATTTTGCAACTGCAAATCATGTAGTGCATAATGAAGAGGTTTTATTTAGCTTTTTCAAAGGAGAGTTTAAGAAAGTGTCTGAGCAATTTTATATTTTAGACAATGATCAGTTAGAAATTCTCCATGGCATCATGCATAAATTAGCTGAATCTAAAAAAGAGCAGGGAACGACACAAGAATTTTATGTCAATGACCTTCTTGGGAACAAGAAGAATCTTTCAAATTATATGATCCATACTTCGAGTGAGATGGCTTCTATATTAAACATCTTGAAACCAAAAAAAATCCAGGCGGTAGCTCAAAATGAAAAGAAGGATTTGGCAATAATTAGTGCACCTAAGCTACGACATAGGCCATTATCTTATTCGATCGGAAACAGTAATGACTTAGAAAGGCAAAATCTCCTGCTGGTAGTAGGTTTCCCCGATGGATTATTTAAGAACGTCACCCGCGGGTATGTGACTTCTGTCAATGATTCAAAATTAACAAGTGATGATCCAAAAGATGCTTTTATCTTTGATGCTTCCATCAGCCCTGGAAATTCAGGCGGCGGAATCTTCGCAGTCCGCGACGGAAAATTGGAACTGGTCGGGATCACTTCCGCGATGTATCTTGGAGCCAACGATCTGTACGTTGGCGTGAAAATCAACGGTGTCTCTGAGGTATTCAAAGGGAACCGCATCAGCTGTGAGGAAGGCTGGAAATGCAATCTTTCCTTGCCGTATGAATTGAAATTATGATTAAATGGATTAACTTGGCTCTGTCCTGAATCTCACTATCGTTCGGGTTAGCATCGACTCACTTTTAGTATTGATAATTTTAGTGCGGTTCCCTCCCGGAAGGAACACAAGAAATGCGGAAACTACCCCATTTCTGTGCAGAAAACTGATAGTTTTCAGTTTTCTTGCAACCCCATCCGCAATCAAAGGGATATCAAATCTATCGTTCGTGTATTGATGCTAACCACCTTCAGGACAAAGCCTAAAGATATAGGGGAACTTCATCTAAAGAATGGATGGAAAGGCCCTCTTTAACGTTTCTATCGATCAAGATCGCCTGCATCCTCAAGGCTCTAGGTGGATCGACATCACAATGCTTTTTATCTCCTATCATCAAACAATGCGAAGCTTTACATTCTAACTGGTATAACATTTTTTGGTAGATCTGTAAGTCAGGCTTGCGTAGCCCGATTTCACAGGAAAATAAGGCCAGATCAAAATACTTATCAAGCTCCAGATTAAAAAATGGTTTTTTGTAAGGAGAAGCTAGATTCGAAATAAGCCCTAATTTCAAGTCTCTTTTTTTTAATTCTTCAAGAACTGTCTTTGTTTCAGGATAAGCATTCGCGGACTCCACGCACTTTGCCACTTCTTGCTGGTAAGGTTGAAGATCAATATCCACATTAGGTTTTATCCTCTTAACTAATCCGGAAAGATCTTCAAAATCTTCTGTAATTGCGATCCTTTTTGCTTGTTTCATCTCTTCAGGCGAAAGGCAAAGCTCTTGAAATAATCTTAAGTAAGGAGTATTGTTGCTATTGTGGATCAAAGTGCCGTATAAGTCAAAGACGATTGCTTTTATTTCACGGACCATGATAGAAATAAGTCTTGCCTACATAAATACTTTCTGCAACAAAGACTTAGAAAAAGTCGCCGCCTAGGCCAAGAGGTGAGTGAGGTTACACGAAACTTTAGCCGTAGTTAAATTACAATTTCCTTTGATAATACCTCCAGAAATTGGCGAACGAACGGCCAGGGCGACTTTTTCTTTATTTTCAGGACAAAACCCAACAAAACAACATTTATATAATCATTTTTCTTTTCTTTTTCTTGATGTTTGGCTTTACAGAAAAAGAGATTAAGGTATTCAGGTCACTTAATACTCCTAAAAAGATTCAGGACTTCATTAATAAGATTCCAGCGAATTTTGAGCCGGATGGAGATACCGTTCTTTCTCCACGGCGAGTGCTTAGAGAGAACCGCGCTCATTGCATAGAAGGCGCCATGTTTGCGGCTGCAGCATTGCGTTTTCAGGGATATAAGCCGTTAGTATTGGACTTGACCACGGTTAAAGATGATGATGACCATGTGGTTGCAGTTTTCAGACATAACGGGCATTGGGGGGCGATCTCTAAGACCAATCATGCTGTTCTTCGCTATCGTGAACCGGTGTATAAATCAATCCGCGAATTAGTAATGTCCTATTTCCATGAATATTTTACCAACCACGATGGCAAGAAAACATTACGCTCATACTCGATGCCGGTAGACCTATCCCATTTTGATAAGCTAGGCTGGATGACTTCGGAAGAAGATTTATGGTATGTGCCGGAATACTTATTTGAAGTTCAGCATAAGCCGATACTTTCCCGTTCTCAGATCGCCATGCTGCGCAAAGCAGATCCCGTGGAGGTTGAAGCCGGGAAGATTGTGGAATGGAAAAGTAAGTGTTGATATTTTGGTATGAAATTATGCATAATATGTGTTATATTCCCCACACTTTACGTGTGGGTCGAGTAGCGCAGGCAAAGCCGAGCAACGGAGAAGTCGCAAATGAGCTTGGATGGTTGGTACATGAGTTGTCTTATCGTTAGTGGGGGAGTTCTTACCGTAAAATTTTGTTAATATTTTTGAAGAAAAAGAGAGAATTGTTTAATGATTCTTGTGCTGGTTCTTTGTTGGCTTGTGGGAGTTTTTGATAGGTAAATTCTCCTCGTTTACGCTTTTCTATAGAGAAAATTCCTAAGAGAGCATCTGCTCGGACAATCATTTTCTGGTAAATTTTGAGCAGTTCCATATCCAATTTTCCTGTGTTTACCATGTATTTCTCAAATGCTTCCAATGTTTTCTTATGGATTTCTGGAGCTTCTGTTTTAATACCATTCTTGATCAGGATGGCTTTTGCCGAGTAAAATATTGAATAATAAGAATGACCTATGACTATGCTGTAAAACGTGAACTCTTTTTCAAGCTTGAACTGCTCTTTTTGAAGTATTGGATTACTGGAAACGTCAAACAGCATTTGTGCTGCTACTAACTCATTCTCCGCCCTTTGCAGATACAATTCAGCTTCATCACTCATTTTTTCTTCCTCGTATCAAGTTGCAATACTGGATAAAACCATAATAAATAAAGCTGTTTTTATAAATCTGCTTGCCGACATTTTCAGCTTCAGCTTTAAGCATTTCCAAGAATTCGTTTCTGGTAAAAATGTGATAATCTATTGGTTTTATTTCTCTTCGTTTTACAGTTTCCAGAAGAGGAGTTATTTCTTTTTTTGTCTGTTCAGATTCTATAATCACTGCCACGTCTAAATCAGATTTTTCAGTCGCTTTATTTTTAGCATAGCTCCCAAAAATGATTAAAATAAAAAAATTAGTTTGTTTTGAGATTCTCTTCTGGATTTCTGAGAGTATTTCTTTGGGAAACTTTCTTTTTTGAAGCTCTAACTCATTGATTATGTTAAGGTATGATAAAGTTACATTATTGTCTAGTTTCAAAGAATATGTGGTTACATCTCCTGTTACTTCCGTTCTTACTAAATCCTGCTCTTTGAATTGTTTTAGGGCGATCTGAACAATATTATTTGATTTTTGCTTGCTTTCTTCTTTGATTTGTTTAAAAGTCAAACTAGCAAAAAGGTCTTT
>CAYIZT010000053.1:0-6876 GCA_964368095.1 uncultured Methanosarcinales archaeon | reverse complement strand
AAAAGAATCAGAAATTATTGGAATTCGTGGATGATGTTATTCCGGACAGAGCCTCGTTCACCAAAAACCTTATATACATTCTTTGATTAATCACCTCTATGAAAAAGAGTGTGAGTATTATACTATTAGTTATTTTCATAGCCTTATTTCTCGTTTCCTGTAAGCCAAGACCCGGTGCAGGAGAAACTCCCTTGGATACTGTTGCCGCCTTACAGCAAGTTAAAACAGGAACACAAGGAGTGGAATTGCAGCTAATACAAAATTCTCCCCCTGCCATTTTATACGACCAAAGTGATCTTATCGCTTTGTTAGAAGTCAAGAACAAAGGCAGCTATGATTTGAAAGCGCAAGATTGTTTTGTGCAGGTTACCGGATTTGACCGTAATATCATTTCAGGCAGCTTTTTTGGACCAAGATCCTGCGCTGAAGGCGCCGGTGTATTAGAGGGAAAAAATCTTTACAATACTGAAGGTGGCAGCAATGTCTTGGAATTTGAATCAAGCATCAGTATGCCTTTAGGAGTTCCCGATTATAATCCTACATTAAATTTCCTTTCCTGTTATCATTACCACACTATCGCTAATCCTTCCGTCTGTGTCGATCCTTTATTATACCAGATTTCCGCTGAGCAAAAAACCTGCCAGCCGAAAGATGTGCCCATGGGCGGCGGGCAAGGCGGCCCGGTCGGAGTAACTTACACCGGCGTGGATATGGTCGGTAACAGGGCAATTTTTGAGATCAATATCAAAAATATTGGTACGGGCCGGGTGTTGAGTCCTTTTGCTAACATAAATAATTGTGGGCAAGCGTCCTTAGAATACCAAGACCTGGACAGGGTCCAATATAATGTGGAAATGACCGGTGGCGGCAAAGTCAATTGCAAACCGCAGGATGGCTTTGTACGCTTAAGCAACGGCCAGGGAAAAATCATCTGTACCTTTGATATTCCCGGCTCATCTTCCTTTGAGACGCCTTTATCGATCGATCTAGATTATTCGTACGTGGATTCATTCCAAAAACAGGTTAGGATCATAAAGACACCGCAGTGATTCTAAAGCCTATTAGGTAATTGATTAAGTTGTCAAGATTTTCTACAGAGCCATTTGCCTCGTAAAATTTAAATACCCTTCTTCATTTAAATAACCATTATTATCCAAAAGAGGTTGTAACATGAGAAAATCACTAATTACTGCGCTTATTATCGCTTTATTATTCATAACTGCCTGCCAGCAACAGCAGCAGGCCACATCAGAAGGCGCATATATAGGCGGAACGCAAGGACTTCTGGCCGCATTTGAGCCATTCGGAGTGGAAGAAAATGGTTTATACAGCTTATTTGATGAAGAAACTTTCCCATTAGAATTGACCTTGCAAAACAAAGGAGAATATGTTGTCCAGCCAGGCGAAGTTACAGCCAAATTATTAGGCCCATCACAAGAAGAATTCACCGGAATGAAAGCTTGGGAATTGAATAATAATCAACCTTTGGAAGCCATCTCAGAACTTGTTCCTGATGGCGGGGAAGAGACCTTAAGTTTTGCTTCTGACGCTAAATATGCAAAAGATGTTTCCGGAATAGTAGAACGGGAATGGTTCGCCAACATTGAATATCATTACCAAACCTATCTGCTCGTCCCAGAAGTCTGCCTGAAAGAAGACCTCACTGACCAGCGCGTTTGTAACATTAAAGAAGCTAAAACCTTTTTCGTTTCCGGAGCTCCTATCACTGTTAAATCAGTAGAAGAAGATACTGCCGGGAAAGGAATTGTCGCACTTAAGATTTTAGTTAGCAACGTCGGAGCAGCTACTGCTAAAGTAACTAAACCTGGAGAAGATTTCGGGGTAAGAAATGTACTTTCTTTAAGCCTTGATGATCCTGCCTGGGAATGTAAATCTGCCGGAAAATTAAATGAAGCCCGGTTAGATGAAGGACAGGCAGAAATTGTCTGTAAATTAAAAGAACCTTTAGCTGAAGGATATGTCTCGACCAAGCAGGTCAAATTGACTCTTGATTATAAGTACAGAGAGTTAATCTCTGAGAAGTTGAGGATTAAGCAGAGTAATTAGATTTTTATTTTATTATTCTTATATTTTTATTAGTCAATCACTCCGGGACACCTCTGGTCACAGACCAGAGGCATGCTCGGCTTCGCCTCGGTCCCTCCGTTCGGACGTTGCTCTTTCCAATCAATGTTTTAATCGATGCGGCCACTCGTGAATACACGAGTGGAAAGCTCAACTTCTATTTCATATTTACAAGTAGGATGCTTATTCGGACCGCATTCTTTTAGATTGCAGTAATTCTCCAATGTTTCTTCATCTATGCAAGTTTCAACTCCCACATAAACCTCGCCAGCCATGATTGAATGTGGACTTGAAAGATGAGGTAAACCAAAAAAATGGCCAAATTCATGCAAAGCTACATAGTAAAAAGCTTCTTCATAGGTTTTAAATGCCTCCTTCCCTACTAACCCAGGGATAATATCTTCAACAAATACCACATAAGTAGATTCTGCTGCTACACCATAAAAACTAACCCCTCCCTTCTCTTCTTGAAGCGTAAGATAACCAGGATTAGTTGTTTTGATCTTATAGATTACCGCCGAGTTTTCTTTTCTTCCTTCTACAGATTTCATCCCCCAGTCGAGAAAACCATCTGGATCCTTATCTGAATCAAAATTTAAAGAGAGAGGTATATTCATCTCTGCAGAATCAGCAGCTTCAGACCATTCACCGATTGCTTTTGAGATTAAATAGATTTCCTGCTTTGAGCACTTGTAATCAACTAAAATCATATCAGACTCACCTTGGCAAGCTGAGAGAGCTAACCCTGAAATGATCGGCACGGAATTTACTATTTTGGTTAGACTTGACATTTTAAGCCAAAAATAAGGATTATTCTTAAAGGTTTTTGAATTAAAAATGATTTTCTATTTACTCAACAATTCTTTCACTATGCCCACTAATTCTTTAGGCGTATCAATCAGATAATCAAACTTTACCGCGCCTTCGGCAGTTTGCACTCCTGCTCCCAACTTTTCCCTGCCTTCGTATCCATAACAAGCCCCGACAGTGACAAGATTTTCTTCTCGGAGAGGATTGAAGCGAAGCACTTTATGTGAAGCATGCAGATCATTCAAGGTATCTCCAATATGCAGAACTCTTGCTCCAGAAGAACCAAGCATTTCTAATGAAAGATTAAGTGATATTGGTGATGGCTTCTTGATTGCATTTTGATTTCCCGCGCCATGGTAGCGGCTGAGAATTTCTTCAGCGATAAAACAGTCAAAATACGGCAGGATACCGCCCTTATCTAAATCACGGAATATTGAACGCCAGGAGTTTGCCGTATTAATGCCTAAACGCAATCTGCTATTCCTTCCTGGATCTTTTGACAATCCACCTAATTTCCAAATCTCTTCAACTGTTTCTTTCATTCCGGGATAAAGATCTTGGGGATTATCCTGATTGAATCGCTCGTAAGCTGGCCAAACCGGATGCTTCTTGTCATTCATGTCGCAAGGAAGACCAAGCTCATCATACACATTTTGCACTCCCCCCTGGCGAGAACATTGTTGATTATAGAACGACAGGAATGTATCAAACGTCGCAAACGGCCACTCTTTGCCATGTATCTGTGAATAAAATTTAAGCCATGCTTCCTGACGTATGGAAGTTGGAGCGATAGTCCCATCGAAATCAAAAAGTACTGCATCTAAAGCCATAAAAAATGAGACGAACGATTAATTATTAAAGATAATCATACTCTAATCATTATGATGTAATTATTATGATGTGATCATCTGCTCCCCACCAGCATCACAAACGCCAGAAAACTTTCCAGCTGGATATACTCATCGCTGCCTTCTACCATCCTGAACTCTACTTCGCCGCATTTATCGACCAATTCAACTTTCTTGCGGTCTTCCAGCTTCAGATTCCAGATCTCTTTCTGGATCTGCCGGATTACATCTAATCCAGACAACCCATAATCTAACATAAGAGATAATAATTTCTTCCGTGATTCCAGAAAATTTCCTTTGGCAGCTAAGGATAAAACTTCATTCACTTCCTTTGGTTTAGCCACGGAAGCCATGGAAAAGATCAATTCCGGAGTGATCCCTTTCCCCATCACTGCGCAACTCTGCATAATGTTTTCTAACCGCCTGACATCACCCTCACATACTTCAAATAAAGCATCTTTAGCTTCCTGGCCGATAGATAACTCTTCTTCTCTGGCAATTTTATCAATAACGATAAATATCTCTTCCTTATTCAGCGGCTTAAAGCGGAACACCGCGCATCTTGATTGTATCGGATCGATTATCTTTGAAGAATAGTTGCAGGAAAGAATAAATCGGCAAGTTTTAGTATAATTCTCCATCGTTCTTCTGAGTGCCTGCTGCGCTTCCCTAGTTAACGCGTCGCTCTCATCCAGATATATCAATTTGAATGGCACTTCGCCTATTGCTTTAGTCCTGGCGAAATCCTTTACTTTAACCCGTACTACGTCGATACCTCTTTCATCTGATGCATTCAGCTCTAAAGTATTCTCACGCCAATTCTCACCAAATAATTCTTTAGCAATCACCAGAGATAAGGTAGTTTTACCTACACCGGCAGGACCGGAAAATAACAGATGCGGCATATTTTTTGATTCTACGAATGCCTTGATCTTTTCCACGATATCCTTTTGGCCTTTTATATCTGCGAAGGTCGCGGGCCGGTACTTTTCTGTCCAGATAGAAGAGCTCATGATCATTCCTGTAAGAAGCTAGTTTATAAGTTTTACCGATTTGGGATTTGCAGAAAGTTAAACTGATTTGGGGAAAATAAAACAGCAATATTTTAGATGGAAAATATTCCTACTCAATAACCAGCTTTATCTCCCTAAGTTTTCCTTGATACTGCTGATATTTTACTTTAGAAGCATCAAACATCCTTCGCGAAGCAATAGATTCAGGAAGATCATGATATTTGTCGCTGAAGTATACAACTTCTTCTATGCCTGCTTGAATTATCTGTTTTGCGCATTCGTTGCAGGGAAATAAAGTGTTGTATAATCTACATCCTTTAAGTGAAACTATATTCCTGTTCAGGATAGCATTAGCTTCCGCATGTACAACATAAGGGTATTTTGTGTCTAATTTATTTTCTGCCTGTCTAGCCCATGGAAACTCGTCATCACTGCAGCCTCGGGGAAGACCGTTATACCCTATCGCAACAATTATTTCATCAGGACTTACCACACACGCCCCTACCTGGGTGTTAGGGTCCTTGCTTCGCTGTGCGGATAGCATGGCCGTGGCCATGAACCAATCTTCCTTGGTAATGACTTCAAGTCTTTTTCCAGTCATCTTGTACCCCTAAGCTGATCTAGCAACTGGTCTATTTTCCTTTCTAATACTGCCATATTTTCCTGCATGACTCCAGGATTAAAAAAATGATAATCAGCCATGCTCATGCAGGTGTGGATCTGCTGGCTGTTAGGGTCGCTGCTCTTCTCTTTTTCTTCCGAAGCGGCAAACTCTTCAAAGGTCTGAAATTTTTTATCTCCGACCGATAATGCGCGGGCGTACCTATCGCTTAACGGCGCATCTAGGGAAATCAAAGTAAACCCAGCACTTCTTTTAAGTACCTGGATCTCAGCAGGATTGCGTATAGAACTCACTACATAATCTATTCCGGGCAGGAAGGTTTCCAATGCTTTTTCTGCCAGATAGCCAGGACCATTGGCAGTACGCATGCTATTTGCAGTTATCTGCAAGATGGACCTGTCTTTTTCATCCAGGCCTTGTTCCTTTACTACTTTTCGTATGTAATCAGAGAGAGAATAATGTGTAAATCCTTTTGATACAAGATAATTGGCAACAGTATCTTTACCGCTCCTTATGGTCCCGGTTATGCCCATGATCATTGCTTTTTTTGGTTGAGAAATCGTATATAAGGATTATTGTTTTATAGTATAGTCTGCCTATAGCAAATAACTTTAATTTTCGGTACTCCGAAAAGCAAATCTAAAGTTATTTGCTTATTAGAAAATAACATTCCAGGATTAAATTTTAACGGATATTAATGTTATTTTCTATAGGCTCTGTCCTGAATAAGGTTAGCATCAATACACGAACGATAGAATCCGATATAAAAAATGATTGCGGAAGGGGTTGTCCCTTACGGGAGGGAACCGCATTATAATCACTAATACTAAAAGTGAGTCGATGCTAACCCGAAGCGAAGCGGAGATTCAGGACAGAGCAGTCTGGCTAATAAACTGATTTTTTGCTCTTTTCATTTAATTTCTGGCCAATGAGTGTTTTTTCTATAAACGTTTTTATAGTAACCTTCTTTTTTTAGCTTAAATAATTTATGGAGGAATGTATATGAATGAAAATGAAGCTCCTGTAAAAGTAGGAGAAGAATACGACGTGATGATTTCCGCAGTGGGCGGAAAGGGCGACGGGATCGCCAAAGTGAAAGGATTTGTTTTGTTTGTCGCCGGCGCAAAGAAAGGCGACTTTCTGAAAGTAAGGATCACCAAGGTTCTGGCCAATGTAGGCTTTGCTGAATCTGTCAAGAAATTAGAACGGCCTGAAAGCAGGAAGTATGCGACCGTTTCTGCCAAAGAACTTGAAGAACAGGATGAAGAGCCTGAACACTTTGTAGGGGCACGGAAAATCTATTACGATTACGAAAAAACTTCATAATATGATACGATTCATTCACACAGCAGATATTCATTTTGGAATGGAAAACTATGGTAAGATCGATGCAAAAACGGGAATTCATACACGTCTTTTAGATTTTGAAAAGGCTCTCAATTATTGCATCGATTACACCTTACACGAAAAAGTAGATTTCTTTCTGTTCAGTGGCGAT
>CAYIZT010000052.1:0-7033 GCA_964368095.1 uncultured Methanosarcinales archaeon | reverse complement strand
CAAAATTTTGAGGTTATAAGACTCAAAAACTATGGAACAAAGGTAAAAAATGGCACGCTTAAGAAAATTCTCAGCATACCAGAACTTGGAACGGCCTTATACTCGTATTAGCAAGTACACTAAAAAAAACTTTGTTAGAGGCGGATTCCCTCACAAAAAGATTGTCCGTTTTAACATGGGTACTGAGAAAAAGTATGATACTATTATCCATCTGAACGCTGGCAGGAGCATGAATATCCGCCAGGAAGCTTTGGAATCAGCAAGGGTCGTCTCTAACCGATACTTAGAGAAGACTTTAGGTAAAAACTTTTATTTGTGCTTAAGAGTGTATCCATTTCATGTTCTGCGGGAAAACCCTTTAGCTTCCGGAGCAGGTGCAGACCGTATGAGTACCGGTATGAAGATGTCTTATGGTAAGACTATCGGCTGCGCGGCCAGGATCAAGGAAGGACAGGCTCTCTTTGAGCTGCGCTTGGACAAAGCTAATACCAAGATAGGGCGGGAAGCATTAAACCGATCGGCAACCAAGTTGCCATGTACTTGTAAAGTTGTTGTAAGTCAATAAGATTCTGCAAGAATTTTTTTTATTAAGTTGTATATCAATTACGGTACAATTCCGCCAGCTTCTTCTCGACCTCTGCCAGCTCTTCTTTGTTCTGAACTTTTCCTCTTTTCTGGATATGCCTTTTGATCTTGGCTAATTGCCATTCCCTGCTGGAAGGGACATAACGGCGGACTAGATCGGCAGGTCTTTTCTTCTGTTCCTCTTTGACCGCTTGGTGCAGTTTTTGCAATTCTTTATCTATATCTTCCAAGTCATCATTCCACTGTTTTTTTCCGGCCGGTTCTTCCAATATGGTTATAGGTCCGGCATTTTTCTTTGCTTTGGCTACGGAAGCTTTCAGTTCTTCCTTGATTTTTTTACTTTCATGTTGTAAAGCGATGTCGGTCATCGAAGGGGCTTCTTCCCGCACTTTCACTTTCTTGAATTTCATCTTATCTACGCTAGCCAGCTCCTGCTTGACTTTCTCTAAATCATCATCCCATCCGCTTTTTGCAGGGGGCGTTTCCAGGATTAACGGCGTTTTAGCATAACCGGATAATTGCGCATTAAGTTTCCGTAGAGTATGTTCAAGATGCAGTTCTTCAACATTTGGGACTTTTGTTATTTTTTTTGCTTTTTTGGCGTGAGTTTCAGGAACTTCTTCTTGTACCCGGCGCAGATTTTTTAACTCCAGATTTACCCTCTCTAGATTATCTTCCAGCGGCATGTTTTTATCTATCCCTACTGAATATTCTGTCTCATCCACCATCTGCGGATACCATCTCTGCGGCCTTGGCGTCCGCAATGCATAGGTCAGATATCCTAAGAATACCAATAGCACCGCAAAAATAACCATGCCGATAAAGTAATCTTTCAGTTCATACTCTCCTACTGCAATCGCTCCTCCGGTGATGGTCCCTGCCGTCCCTAACACAAATATTTTCAAATTATCAGGAAAACCAGTCAACAAGGTGAGGGCAATAATGATGCTTAAGAATAAGAAAACTCTTTCCGAGCTTACTGGAGATGGCGGATTATTATCCATAATAAAAGAGAAGTGATAATACTTTATTAAGCTTGTTCTTGGCTTGCTTTTGCTTCTTCTTTTTCCTTAGCTGCTTTCTTTGCTAATTTCTGCAGCTCTTCCTTCAATCCCTCAAGCGTAAGATATTTGTACGGGAAATCTTCGTCCGGGACACCGCCGGGAAGATCAGTCTTGCTGACATACACCAATGGCTTCAGTTCTTTCACTTTCTTGAATAATTGTTTCTGTTTATCAAGCGGATATCCGGATGTACCGCTTACGTCAAAGACAAAGATGACTGCCTTGGCCAGTTTTTCCAATACCAATTCTGCCTGCAGTTCGATATTATTCATCTTCTCCGTCCTGGCTAAGGTACCGGGAAGGTCAAGGACCTGCATCTTCACTCCATCAAAATCAATATATCCTGCATTGATGGTTTTAGTGGTAAAAGCATAGGCAGCAATTTTCGCTTTAGTATTGCTCAGCTTGTTCAATAAAGTGGATTTACCGACATTAGGGAAACCATAGATACAGACCGTATACATCTCCTTGATATCCGGATAGGTCTTCATGATCCGCCTGCTCTCTTCCAGATACTTCAGATTCTGGTCTATCTGTTTCAGGGTAGAGGAAATGCGTCCGTAAAATTCCGTAGATGCTTTTCGTATAAATGGCTGTTCCTGCGCCCGGTTGATCTTGCCGATATACTCCTTGTGCAGCATACGTATGCGTCTACTGGCCCAATTCACCGCTCCTAAGGATTTTTTTAATTCAGGGAAATCAAGGGTCAACTTCATCAAGGTGATATAGAATTCAGACATGATTTCCGTCTGTGGAAACTGGCTCAGGATCACTTCTAATTTCTGCACTAAAGAATCTTTGACGATATCTAACTTCAAGCTTTCTTTTTTCTTGATAACCTGCATCCAGGAACCTTCTAATTTCTTCTGCTTTTCCTTCTCCCGTGCTCTCCGGAAAGCTATATCTAACAGGACTTTGCTTGATTCTACCGGAGGAAGTTTTTCAAAATTCATATATATTGCAAAACAACTGTTGTATTTTAAATGTTTGTTAAGAAATTTTTGAGAATACTTTTGAGATAGTAGAGTGGTTGCCTTAATGATGGCCAAGATGATCGTCTAGATTTATATACAAATCCCATTTTCAGAAAACAGATGGCTACCTTTTCCTTAGTTTTTGATGATGTAATGATTAAACAACTTCAGAAAGCTGGTAAGAACAGGCAACTAAAAGATATTTTAAGCACTATACTCGATGAACTTGAAGAAAAAGGTCCACGAGTTGGAAAATTGCTGGATCCACATCTCTTCATCTACGAAGTCAAGAACAAGCACCCGCCAATTAGACTGTACTTTAAGCATAATATTCAAACCAATGAGATTTACATCTTTGAGTATGAAATGAAAACGAGCGAAAAAAAACAACAGAGAACAATAGAAAAAATAAGATTAAAAACAAGAAATCTAAAAGCCAAGATCTTTTCGGGCAAATTTTTTACCCTTTGCAATATTCCTCTCAAAATCCAGCAGTCTAGTGTAAAGAGCACTATGGCGAAGTGTTTGCAGTTCTTGCTGCATTTGTTCAAATTTAACTTTAGGTATAGTTACTGTTTCCATACGCCTTTAAAATAAGCTTTACTTTAAATATTTTACTTCAAATACTCCATAAGCATAACCTCCCCTCCTTAACAAACATTTAAATAACATAAAATTCTATTCTCCCTAAAAGAGGAAGCAGCATGCAGAACACATTCTTTGAAGTAGGTCTAGTAATCGGTATCGCAACTCTTATCAGCTTATTGATACGTTATCTTAAGCAGCCATTGATAATAGGCTATATCCTGGCCGGGATCGTGGTCGGGCCTTCTCTGCTCAACCTTATCAGTTCACCCGATACTATAACTCTCTTCTCACATATGGGAGTAGCTTTGTTGTTATTTGTGGTAGGTATAGGCCTGGATCCAAAAGTGATCAAAGAAGTAGGATTAGTCTCCATAGTTACCGGCGTCGGGCAGGCTGTTTTTACGACGACAGTTGGTTTTTTTCTTTCCATGGCTTTAGGATTCTCTAAACTAACTTCTATCTACATCGGGCTGGCTCTCGCTTTTAGCAGCACTATCCTTATCCTTAAGCTGCTGTCTGACAAAAATGAGATTGATTCATTGTACGGAAAGATAGCGGTAGGATTTTTGCTGGTGCAGGATCTATTGGCTATTTTCACGCTTATCATCATCTCTTCATTAAACGGCGGCATGGATGCCCAGACCTTAGTCTTCAGCGTTGCGCTTAAGGGTGTAATCCTGTTAATAGGATTGTTTTTGATAGGCATGTATCTCCTTCCGCATATTACCAAAATAGCCGCTAAAAACCAGGAGATGCTGTTCTTATTTTCCATCAGCTGGGCTTTTGCATTGTCTTTGCTGTTCTACAAAGCAGGGTTCTCTTTAGAGATCGGCGCATTGATCGCCGGAATAACTTTTTCGCTCTCTCCTTACCGCTACGAGATCAGCTCAAAGATGAAACCGATGCGCGATTTTTTCTTGGTCCTTTTTTTTATCATGCTCGGTTACCAGCTCGGCTTCACTGATCTGCAGCAGAACATTGTTCCGATAATACTCTTCTCTCTTCTGGTATTGATAGGCAATCCTTTATCAATATTGATCCTCATGGGCCTGATGGGCCATACCAAGAGAAATGGTTTTCTTGCCGGCTTGGCGGTAGCGCAGATAGGCGAATTTTCCCACATCCTGCTTGCTCTAGGCATAAGCATCGGGCATTTGGGAAAAGATGTTCTATCAATCATCACTGCGGTCACTCTTATCACCATCGCCATCTCCAGCTACTTGTCATTGTATGCAGGGAAAATTTATCCTTTCCTATCAAAATACCTTTCTATCTTTGAGAAGAAAAATGTTCGGGCAAAGATCCCCCATCTAGGTTATAAAAAATATGATGTCATCCTTTTCGGCTGCGATCGGGTCGGGCATGATCTGGTCGATCTATTTAAGAAAATGAAACAAAAATTTTTGATAGTGGACCACAATCCGGAGATAGTCTCTTCGCTCAGCAAAAAAGGCATGAAATGCATCTACGGAGATGCGTCGGACATGGAGCTGTTGGAAGAATTGCATTTCTCGAATGTAAAAATGGTCGTTTCCACCATACCTGATTTTGAGATCAATGTTGCTATCATAAATAAAGTTCGAGATAGGAATAGTTCTGCGGTCATCGTCGTAGTTTCACATCACGCGGAAGAAGCTATCGAATTGTATGCAAAAGGCGCCAGTTATGTTATCCTGCCTCACCTCTTAGGCGGCTACCATGCATCCATGCTGATCGAGAAACACGGCTTAAGCTACGACCAGTTCCTGAAAGAGAAGATAAAACATCTGGAACATCTGAAGATCGCCACCACTGGGAAACGTAAGTTGTTGTCGGTAAAGCCGTAGATAAGTTGAATAAAAATGAACTGCCTTAGTGCTACGCACATATAGTCTCGCTTTCAGCTTGGTTAGATAATTATATAAATTCCCAATATTTAATGTAAACCATATGGTAGATTTCATCTTTATTGCGGGTTCGCCTGGATGTGGAAAAACAACAATTTCAAATCTTTTGAAAGAAAAACTAAAAAAATCTCCAATGATTGACTTTGGTTGGATTAGAGAATTTCATCTTGATAGAGAATGGAAGAATGCGAACAAAAAAGAAGAGCAGATGTCCTTTGAAAACTTAGTCTTCATTTTGAGGAATTATGTTAAGCATGGATACAAAAATATTATCGTAAATGACTTACAAGATTTCCGTATTGAGCAAATCCCTAAAAAGTTTTCAAAATATAATTATGTTATCATCAGTTTAATAGTCAAAGATGACGAAGAACTAAAAAATCGTATTCTTGGAGAGAGGGACTCAGGCTTTAAAGATGTAAAAACTGCATTATCTTGGAATAAGAATATAATTGAAAGAAAAAATCTTAAAAATGAGTTTAAAGTAGACAATACTCACAGAAATCCAAACAAAACAGTAAACACTATTTTAGAAATATTAAAGAGATAAATTATGAAATTAGATAAAAACAAAATCAAAGAAATTCTTGAGAAAGATTACACTTACTACGATCAAAAGAAAGCTAAATTCCATTTTGATGAGAGGTTAAATCCTAATGTCAAAAATTTATTGAAGCAAGAATTAAGAAAAGATTTTAAAGTTCTTGATGTTGGTTGTGGAGACGGTCATACACTTATTAATCTATCAAAATACTTTAAAACTGGAATTGGAATAGATAACGACAAGCACCACATTGATTTAGCAAAGAAGAATAAAATCTCAAGTAAAACAAATAATGTTTCTTTCCAAATTGCTAAATCTTTTGATTTGCCTTTCAAAGACGAAGAGTTTGATTTTGTTTTTTCAGAACGAGGTCCGATTTCTGGAAGCACTGTAAATATTCAAAGTGCGATGAGAGTTTTAAAAACAAGTGGTTTGCTCTTTGAAGAAACTATTGGAGAACTAGATAATCAGGAAACAAGCAAGATTTTTCACAGAGGACAACAATATCGAAAATATCAACACATGAATCGAGTTGATGAAGTTAAAGTGTTGTTTGAAAGAAACGGCGTCGATATTAGAGTTATAAACAATATCATTGGTAAAATTGTATTTCCTAATATTTATGAGTGGTTAAAATACCAATGTGCAGTTTGGACTTACAACAAAATAAAATTACCCTCATTTGAAGAGATTAATAAGATTGAAGATTTTTTCTTAACTAATCGAAATGAAAAAGATGAAATTGTAATAACTAAGCATAGAATCTGGATTGGTGGAGTGAAACAGGCGAACCCTCCAGAATATTGGGAATTTAAACATTTTAAGAAATAGGCGGCTACCATGCATCCATGCTGATCGAGAAACACGGCTTAAGTTATGACCAGTTCCTGAAAGAGAAGATAAAACACCTGGAACATCTGAAGATTGCCACCACCGGGAAACGGAAGTTGTTGTCGGTAAAGCCGTAGATAGGTCGAATTTTAAAGTTACCTGAACGAGAACACCACCGTCGAAAATTCTCTAAACTAATGTGTTGCTGTCCCGGAGCGATTGACTAAAATCTAATTACTCAAAAACAAACCAAAAAATTTATAAAGTTCAATTCCTCATTTAAATCAAAAAGGCCAAAGTATGAAAAAAGGCCAAAGTATGAATGCAGCATTATCGGAACTCAGTAAATTTATGGATGGGTTTCCAATCAAAGATAAAGAAACAACTTCTTTACTGCTTCAGGTTCCTCCAGAAAATTCTTTAGAAATGCAGATTATCCTTATTAAAAACTTAACTGATAGAGGATTTAAATTTGTAATCCTATCTGGAGGAAGACCATACAGGGATTTAACTAGGCAATTCCCCACAGCTTGCTGTGGGGTAAAACACTTATAGCCCACA
>CAYIZT010000051.1:0-7104 GCA_964368095.1 uncultured Methanosarcinales archaeon | reverse complement strand
ACGCCATTCATCCCACAGCTAAAGCAGTGGGATTTCTGGCTAGTTTATATTAAGAAAGAAAAAGAAGACTAAAGAAAAATCAATTTCCGCTTAGATCAACTTCCTGATGCACGGAAGCCATAGTCTCTCCATTGACATCAAGAAGGAACAAAGAGATCCGCACCTTCTTTAAATCTCCGTCAGGGATAGTTATTGGACTGTAAGCAAAACCGCCGCTGACGGCTGCTTCGTCGCTTACTGTTTTCTCCGAACCTATCCTTTGAGAAGCGATGCCTACATCAAATTGTTTCTCTCCATCTTCATACCCTTCGACGATCATGGAAAAGTGATGCGGTTTAACTGTTCCTTTTTCATTATTAGTAATGGTGTATTTTACCCCTTTTATCTTGCCCCAAGTCCCTTTCCATTCCTTATACACGCCGTCAAGAGATAAGGTTACTTGCTCATACCCTTCGTCCACCAATCTTTCAGGCTTATCGTCGGTTTCTTCTGCCGGCAAAGCGCTGGTTTCATTTTCAGCCGCGGCAAGCTCGGTCTCTGCAGCCGGAACCTCTTCCTCTTTAGTTTCTTCTACCGGAACTTCCTCAGCTGCTACTTTACTTGCTTCCGGCTCTTCTGTTTCTTTAGCATCACTCGTAACTAAACCTGAAGGACCAGCATCGCTGCTAAAAAAGGTCGAAAAATCAGGAAGAACAGAACTTTCTCCGGCACTAAGACGGCCAGCGAAGAAAACGCCAAGAAGCACAACTAAAACCAAAAGAGTTTTTACAAACTTCCAAGGCTTGATAGTGATGGTAAATTCTTTACTCTGAGGCTTGCCCTGAGGCTTATCATTCTGAGATCTGTTCTTTTCATTAGCCTGAAACTTGTTCTTATCATTGTTCTTTTCAGATTGCGGCTGACGCGGACGCGGCAGTTCCCTAAATATATCATTTTTCCCCTGCAATAACGGTTGTTCTTCATTTGATCCCATGTATCATCATCTCCATTCATAGCAAAAATAAAACTACTGATGTAACTATAAATATCAATCCTATCCCGATAAGCCCAAAAGAGATCTGTTCTTGGAAGGACAGATTCTTGAAATTTTTAAGCTTCATACCCAGGAATGAGAAAAACTCAGCTACTCTGCGGTTGAACAAAGCTGCTTCTTGTTGAAAACTGCTGAGTAATTGGTTGGCTGTGGCCATTATAGAAAATAAGAAAACAAAAAGGATTTAAAAATGTTTTTGTTGAAAAGGCTCTGTGTAGCAGTTTAAGATCCGTGGCCTAAGGCTTACTGCCCTTCAGCAGCTTCTCCGACTAATGGCTGAGGGCCTTCTTTCATCACTTTCAGGTTGACCTGATTGATTATCTTAGTGATCCTTTCCCCGCAGACAGTTTTCTTATTCAACAGGCCGCGTTGCTTTTTCTTATTGCGGTCTAATCCTGAGAAACCGACACTCTTCCCCGCGGTTACTCTTTTACGGGCAGATTGGATACCCTTCCGCATTGGAAATCCGCACTTGTCAGAACCGCCAGTTATTAAGAATTCGTATCCTGGGAAACCAAGTTCTTCTCCAGAAACAGTTTCACCGATAACTTTGTTGTGCAACACTTCTGCAGCTGCATCTTTTACTTCTTTTTGATAAGACTTTCCGTCTTTAGTTCCCAATACTAATTTTAGTTCCATTTTTATCCTCCCGAGGCCAAAGATCCTTTCTGGATCACGCTGTATGCTGCCTCAGCTATGTATCATCGCTATTTTATAGAGGCTTTAAAAATGTTTGCACGTCAAAAGCTCTGTCCGGAAAGTGGTTAGCATCAATACACGAACGATAGAATCGATATCACATTGATTGCGGAAGGGGTTGTCCCCTACGGGAGGGTCACCGCACTAAAATAATTAATACTAAAAGTGAGTCGATGCTAACCCGAACGATAGTGAGATTCATGACAGGGCCTACGTCAAAACTGCTAATTCAAGCAAAACTAAGCTTCCTAACCTTATGTATTACCCAATTCAACCCAGCTATCCATGCTGCAGCTACCCCTATCCACACCCAATCCATCAAACCCAAAGGTATGACTCCGAATGATACAGCCAAGAAAGGCACATACATTATGACAGCCTGAAGGACTATAGAAAGGACCACCGCTGCGACTAAATAGCCATTGGAGAAGAAAGACAGATGGTAATGCATCCGGATCATGTGCAAGCGCACTAATTCAAATACTACCAAGGCGGTAAAGACCATGGTCTGAGCTTTTCCAGGTATAGAATACCTATATGACCAGAACAAAAATAAAGCTACTGAAGCGATTATTACGCCTAAAGTCAGAATACTGGTGATCATCTCTTTGTTAAGGATAGAATCTTCATATTCCCGCGGTTTTCTTTTCATTATATCTTTTCTAAATGGGTCCACGCCAAGCGCTACCGCAGGCAATCCATCGGTGACTAAATTTATCCAAAGTATATGTATAGGGGTCAGCGGCAGACCTAAACCAAAAAAGGGAGCCAAGATGACCATCGCCAAAAAGATGACTAAAATCTCGGCAAAATTGCTGGAGAGCAAGTAATTTACAAATTTCCTGAGATTATCATAAATCCCTCTTCCTTCTTCTATAGCATTGACGATCGATGCAAAATTATCGTCAAGTAAGATCATGTCAGACGCTTCTTTCGCCACATCGGTCCCAGTTATGCCCATGGCGATCCCTATGTCGGCCTTTTTCAAAGCAGGAGCATCATTGATCCCGTCTCCGGTGACTGCTACGCGGTGCCCTTTTTTCTTTAATGCTTCTACTATGCGCAGCTTGTGTTCAGGATCTACGCGAGCGAAGATATTGATGTCCTCGATATGACTGGCAAGATTTTTTAGTTGGTTCAATTCCTCGCCGCTGATAGCATCTCCGGTGATCCCTATTTGGGAGGCGATTGCTTTAGCAGTGTTAAGCTGGTCGCCGGTGATCATGATGACACGTATCCCTGCATCAATACATTTTTGTATCGCTTCCTTGACTTCCTTCCTTGGAGGGTCGATCATGGCCTGTAAGCCCACAAAGATCATTTCTTTTTCTGCACTTTCCCTTCCTTGGACTTTCGGCTGGTAGGCAAACCCTAACAGGCGGAGCGCATCCCCTGCCATAACTTCATTCTGGTGCAAGATCTCTTCCTTTTTCTTGCGATCCAGACGCTGCACACTTCCGTCTATCAGTATGCTGTTACAATAATGCAGAAGAACATCGGGAGCTCCTTTGGTGTAAGAAAATTGACCGGACTTAGTTTGATGGATAGTGGTCATCATCTTCCTTTCTGACGAGAAAGAGATTTCATCGACGCGCGGTTCTTCTTTTTCCAGCTTTGCCCGTAATAAACCACCTTTTTCCGCCGACACTAACAAGGCCGCTTCAGTCGGATCACCTATCACTTTTCGCTTCTTATCAAATTCAGCGTCATTGCAAAGTGCGCCTATCTTAAGGATCATCTGCAAAGAATCGGATTTAGCAACTTTATTATTGAGCATGAAGGAACCTTTTGTTTCGTACCCTGAACCGGTCACCTCAAACAAAGAACCATTAGCCCAAATCTTAGTAACAGTCATCTCGTTATGTGTCAGCGTTCCGGTTTTATCGGTACAAATAATATCAACACTGCCCAATGTTTCTACTGACGGAAGTTTTCTGATCAGCGCATTGCGTTTCGCCATCTTCTGCACGCCGTAGGAGAGCGAGATGGTGATGATGGCAGGAAGCCCCTCAGGGATAGCCGCGACGCCTAAAGCTACCGCGGTCAAGAACATCAGAGTATAACCTAACCCTTGCGCGACCCCGACTAAAAAAACAACGATAGCGACTACTGCCACCGCGATAGAAAGATATTTTCCCATTATCAAGATGTGTTTCTGCAGCGGAGCGACCTTTTCTTCCGCTTCAGCTATATGGCGGGCGATCTTTCCTACTTCAGTTTTCATTCCAGTAGCTGTGACCAGCGCTTTTCCCCTCCCGTTACTTACCAGAGTGGAAGTATAGACCATGTTTTTTCTATCGGCCAACAAAGCCTTTTCCGGCAACGCTTCAATATCTTTTGTGACTGGCTGAGATTCACCAGTAAGCACCGCTTCCTGCATCTTTACCTCGTGCACTTCAATCAGCCGTGCATCAGCAGAGATCTTGTCACCCACTTTAAAGACGATGATATCTCCTGGGACAACATTCCTGCTTTCGATGACGGTTTCTTTTCCATCACGCAGCACCACTGCTTTCGGAGAGGCTATCTTCTGCAGCGCTTCCAAAGTTTTTTCTGCGCGGTATTCTTGGATAAAACCTATGAAAGCATTGATCAACACGATCACCGCAATAATTATCGCATCAACTTTTTTGCCAAGCAGATACGAGATCGATAATGCAACAAGAAGGATTATCACTAACGGGCTGGAAAATTGGCGCAGCAGTATCTTTAAGGGGCTGTCTTTCTTGGCGGCCTGAAGCTCATTGAAGCCGAAAGAATGCAGGCGCAGTTCTGCTTCATGGCGGGAAAGGCCTCTTTCAGAGGAATCATAATTCTTGAATAGTTCTGCCAGAGGCTGTGCATATGCTTTTTCTTGTAGAATTATTGTTTTCATCCCATCCCTCTTTTTGCTACAAGAATGGAAAGGAGTTTAAAAAGGTTAGGGGAAATTCATTTCTTGTTTAAGGTGAGAATTAGCTACCGCTACCTAAAAGTCAGGCACTTACAGACCAGGCTGTTTTTCAATACCCTGCAATTCTTGCTGCAAGACGTTGAACTCTTCTTTCAGTTTCCCTAACTGTTGTTTCTTGAACTCATTGATCTGGTTCCTGCCTGCGTCCCATTCCAGCGGCCGTATCCGGCGCTCCAGCTGGAACAACTGTTCCCTTAATTGGATTAACTTTTCTTCGGACATAGGTCTCAATATGAGTAAAGTCTATATAAATATTTAGGACTTAAAACACAGTATTTGTTTACTCCAGCCTAGAAATACATATAATAGGCATATCGACGGACAGGACATGCAAGAAAAGACACTGGTAAAGCTATCGCTCATAATTACCTTACTCGGGTTAAGTTTTCTGTTTGTGTATGCGCAAAATTTGGACCTTGAACCTACTGCTGACCTGGAAACTTCCACTGCTTCTGAAAAAGTAGCGATGAAAGGGACAGTAAAGAATCTCAAAGTTACGGATAAAGCAGTTTTCTTTGAATTGCAAGGAGAGAAAATCGTATACACTGATGTCATCCTGTTCCCGGACAGCAGCATCTATCTTCGGGAAGGCGATCATGTTGAGCTGACCGGACAGGTAGAAGAGTACAAAGGCGAGAAAGAACTGATCGCAGATAAGATTGTGTTGAAATAAGAAAAATTAAAGAAGATCAAAACATAGATAAAAGAGATCAATGCTGCGCTTTCTCAAACCTTTTCTGCACCGCATCCCAATCGACAGCTTCCATAAATGCTTTGATGTAATCAGCCCTATTTAATCCGTAGTCAAGCATGAAAGCGTGTTCAAATACATCCATGATCAGCAGGGGAACTGTTCCTGCCAGATGACCTACGTCATGCTCATTGATCCAGAGATTAAAAAATTCTTTCTGTTTTTGATCGTAGACCAGAACAGCCCATCCGATACCTCTCATCGCTCCGACAGCTTTGAAGTTCTTCTCCCAATCCTCAAGACCGCCATATATTTTAGTTAGTTCTTTAGCTAAGGAAAAATTTTTGTTTAAAGCTTTTCCGCCTTTAGCCATGTTGCCAAAATATAATTCATGCATCCTCATGCCGTTGAATTCCCAGCCGAATCTTCTCTTCAGTTCTGCGTATTCAGGCGTCGCGGTTTTACCCTCCTTCTCCATTGCTGTCAGCGCATCAAGAAGCTTGTTAGTATTAGCAACATATCCTTGGTATAACTTAAAATGATTCTGCAATAATTGGTCGCTGAATCCTTTCAGTCCAAGTAAATTTTCAAAGTTTTGTGCTGTGTAAGTCATGTTTTCACCTCAGATTTTTCCAACCAAATGTAATCCTGGTTTAAGTGTTGCTTTTCCCGGTTCCCAGCTGGCTGGGCAGACTTCGCCGCCATGCTCGCGGACGAATTGTGCCGCTTTGATTTTCCGCAGCAATTCTTTAGCACTTCGGCCGATGCTGTTATCGTGCAGTTCTAATGCTTTTAGCACGCCATCTGGATCGATGATAAAAGTCCCGCGTAAACTCATTCCTTCTTCAGCGATAAAAGTACCATAACTACGGCAGATCTGCCCATTGGGGTCAGCCGCCATCGGGAATTTTATTTTTTTGATGGTCGCGGAAGTATCCCACCAGGCTTTGTGGGTAAAGACAGTATCGGTGCTGACGCTCAACACTTCGACGTTTAATTTTTTCAGCTCTTCGTAATGATCGGCCAATTCTCCTAATTCAGTAGGACAGATGAAAGTGAAATCAGCTGGATAAAAGACTAAAACGACCCATTTCCCTTTGTACTGTTCTAAACTTACTGTTTTTATTTCATCATTCTGAAATATTTTTGCTTCAAAGCTTGGAGCTTTTGCGTTGATTTCCAATTTATTTGATTCCATGTTTTATGCCACCTTCTGTTCTTAATCGAATTTAATCTTAATCATCCCTTGGTTTATTTTCACCTGACAGGCTAAGCGATGTTTCTTATCGCAATCACCCATCGCTATTTCCTTTTCTGTCAATTCAGATAGATTCTTTTCGCCTTTGACTATGTCGATCTTGCAAGCCCCGCACCGTCCGGCCCTGCAGCTGAAATGAACACCTAATTCCTCGCAGACATCCAAGATAGGTTGTCCATCAGCTACTTCTATAGATTTATAGTTTGTTTTTATTATCGCCATGAGAGAAAATGGTTTGAAAATCTTGTTTTTTACAAGCTAATGATAAACCTATATAAAATTTATGGTATTGGTAAATGTCAAAATGCTCGTGACCACCACCGGTCACAGACCGGTGGCACAAGAAATCAAACAGCGATTTGATTTCTGTGCAGAAATGAAGTGATTCCTTCATTTCTTGCATGCTTGCTTCGTTCTGGTCACTCGCTATTAAGTGGGAACTGTGCATTTTGACTTACGAATGCGCCTCT
>CAYIZT010000050.1:0-7835 GCA_964368095.1 uncultured Methanosarcinales archaeon | reverse complement strand
AACACACCAGCGGCATGCTCGCTTCGCTCGGTCGAATTTCCGACCCTGCTTTTTCCATTAAGATGGAATCACTGATTAACCACCAGTGAATTACACTGGTGGAAAAAGCAGATTTTAAGTAATTTTTTTCTTTTTATCTTCTCAATTTCAGTAAAATATAAATACTTCCGTAGAAAATAAGCTTATTGGGGTGGATATGGTAAAAGCTATTATTTTAGATTCTTTCCGCAAGGAAAGACCGAAAATTATGGAGAAAAGACCATGATAAAAGCTATTATTTTCGATTTTTGGGGTACTTTGGTAGAGAACGGAGTCTGGAGCCCAATCAAGCAAGTGCAGCAGATTCTAAACCTAGACTTGCCTTTTTCTGATTATGTAGGCAGGATGGAACAAGCCATGATGACCAAGAAGTTTGATTCTTTAAAGGAAGCGTTCCAGGCAGTCTGTGGAGAGTTTGACGTTTCATGCACCGAAGATAAGATGGAACAGCTTATAGGAATGTGGAATAAATCCTGGATGTTGGCTAAGCCGTATGAAGAAGTACAGGAAGAATTGAATAATCTGAAAAAAGAATACAAGCTAATCTTAGTATCAAATACTGACAATTTCTCAATAAGCCAGGTGTTGGACAAATTCCGTCTTAGAGAAGTGTTTGATCATGTTTTTTTATCCTGTGAGATGGGTTTGATAAAAACAGATGCTAAATTTTTGAAAAAGGTTTTGAAGGAAGCAAAATTGACGGCAGATGATTGTGCTTTAGTGGGCGACAGCATTCTCAGTGATATGGAAGCGTCTAAAGAGGCAAGGATTAAAGGTATCCTGATAGACCGCAAACAGCGCCAGCATTTCCAACCAAAAATCAGAAACCTTAAAGAATTACAAAGTATTTTAAGCCAGTGATGGCGGAGATTACATTTCTAGGAACCGGATGCATGCAGCCTACTAAAGCTAGAAACCATGCCGGAGTTTTATTAAGTTATAAGAAAGAAAATATCTTATTTGATTGCGGTGAGGGGATCCAACGGCAGATGCGTATTGCCGGAGTCAAACCTGCTAAAATAACCAAGTTATGCATCACTCATTGGCATGGTGATCATGTATTCGGCATTCCAGGACTGTTGAGCACCATGGGCGCAGACCGCAGCGGACAGGAAGAAGAACAGATGCTGCATATCTACGGGCCGAAAGGAACTAAGGCGTATCTCACTAATATGTTCAAAGGATTTGCCGCCAAGGATATCATTCCATATGAGGTACACGAAGTTTCTGCTGGCAAGGTCTACGAAGGAGAAGATTTTGTCCTTGAAGTGCAGAAGCTAGAACATTCTATCCCTTGTGTGGGTTATGCTTTCAAAGAAAAAGATAAGCTGCGTATCGATGTAATCAAAGCAAAAAAGTTAGGATTGGAAGGCCCCATCTTGGGAAAACTGCAACAAGGAAAAGATGTGGTGCTGAAGGGAAAGAAAATCAGGGCGAAAGATGTGACTTATGCTACTTTAGGGAAGAAAATAAGTTATGTCACGGATACTGTTCCATGCAGGGGAGCGGATTTATTGGCGAAAGATGCAGACTTGCTGATATGTGAAGGAACGCATTTGGATGAGATCCGCGAGAAGAGTGAGAAATCGCGGCACATGACGGTTAAACAAGCTGCGCTGATCGCTTCCGAAAATAATGCACAGAAGTTGGTGATAACCCACATCAGCCAGCGTTATAAAGTGCCTTCGGAGATGATTGAAGAAGCCAGAACGTATTTTAATGGCTCTGTGGTTGCAGAAGATTTTATGAAGATTAATGTGTGAAACGGACAGTGTTTATTTCTTTTCCTCAACTAGTTTCCTCTTTTTCTTTTCCGCAAGATGTAAATAGTTTTCATTTGAAATGACAGATTTTCCGGTCCTTTGTTCTATTTCTTTTCGCGTACTTTGGGCAACATCACCACCTTCTTTGGCAGTTTGCTTTAACTCTGGGAATCCTTTTGCGTCTTTTGCAATAGAAATATCTGTTGTCGCTTTTTCGCCCACCATAGTCAAGATTAATTCCCAATCATTCATATGATCTCTCAGATTTTGATTTGTTTTTTGTAATCCTTTGAACTGTTTGTATTCTCCAACTGTTTTTCCAAACGTCGCTTTGGAGATCTCGTTGGTGAGGATGGCAAAATCTTTCTCTTCCTGAACACCTCTTGATTTCCATTCCTCTGTTAATTCTTGCCTAATGGCAATGCCTCGTAAGCGTTTATCAATCCACTCCTTTGGGTAGCCCTTTAATTCATAATATTCTTTGACCCTGTTTTGAGCAAGTTCCGGGTTTTCAATTTCCTCAATTCTATCATAACCTACTTGGGCTAGCCATTGCTTAAAAGGTTCGGCTTTGGGTGAAGGGATGGATTGAATAATTCTAAACATATTCTTAGTATTGGCGCAATCTGTAAGATATGATTTACCATCAGAAGATAACAATTTCAGTTGTCCGATTTTTGCGGACAACTCAAAACCTTCTTCTGTAAGTCTATTTTTTAAATCAGACCAGTATTTTCTAGGTCTTCCGCTCTCTGTTAATACTTCTATAATATCAACTACTGAGAACCACCACCCATCATTAAACCATGTTCTTCTTATTTTTTTGCCTTGGAATACAATCAGCCCTTTATGAGATTCTTCCATGCTGTTCTTAGAAGAGGATTATTTTAAATACTTTCTTAATAGATTATTTAAGTTTTTCTTGTGATTTTAAAAAGCCACTATTGGGGAGGGATTACTTGTTTTTATAAAGTTCTGTTACAAAAACTAACCATGACCAACGATGGATTAGTGGAAGGTTCTATTTACAATCAAATTAAGAAAGCATTGAGTCTCGCAAAAGGAACGGCACAAATCATCCAGATTTAATTAATCTCACAATCCATCATAAAACTCTTTCATTATCCTTTCTATCTCGACAACCTCTTTGACCGTTAAAAGTTTTCCACGCAATTCTTTCCCGCCCGGACAGCCTTTAGAAAAGTTCATGGCCTGCATACGCAAGTTATATGCTTTGATATTTGGATATTGTTTGGCATATTCGACATAACGGAAAAAAGTTTCAATTTTTTTCTTGGATGACAGGCCGTGATATTTTCCCGTCTCTAAATATTGATTTATCTGAGTGAATAGAAAAGGATTACTCATCGCTTCCCGGCCGATCATGACATAATCGCAGCCAGTTTCTTCTAGCATGCGCTTGGCATCTTCGGGCGTTCTTATATCTCCATTTCCTACAACCGGGATAGAAACCATTTGTTTCAGCTCTTTGATCAGAGCCCAGTTAGATTTTCCGGAATACCCTTCCTTGACTGTCCGCGGATGGAAAGTGATCATGTCCAGCCCTTCTTCCTCGGCAATTTTTGCGATTATTTTCCACTTGTCCGGTTTGGTAACGCCTGTCCTGATTTTTACCGTTACTGGTTTACTCGTTGCAGCACGCATGGTCTTGAAAATATCGCGGGTAAGATCCGGGTGCTGTAATAATGCTGAACAGGCCATCTGCTGAGTGATGTGATCGGCCGGACAGCCCATATTGTAATCGATAATGTCAAAATAAGGCTCGACAATCTTGATGGCTTTCTTGAGCGCTTCCAGATCTGAGCCAAAGAGCTGGATCGCCAACGGCCTTTCTTTCTCTGAGAATTCAATGAAGTTATGTATATCTTGTTCTCGGGCGACAACGGCATGGATGTTGGTGAATTCAGTTACCACTAGTCCTGCGCCGAGCTCTTTACAGATCAATCTAAGTGCGGGATTGCTGACGCCAGACATGGGAGCCAGGAATGCTTTGGAAGTGAATTGGGGTAGCATAGGTCAGAAAAATAGTGTTGTAATAAAAAAGTATGGGAGATTAATGCGTTGAAATCCCATTTTTCTCACCTTAGAATCAATCCCATAAGTGTTATATAATCGAAACAGTTATATAATCGAAAGTGTTATCAACTGTCAACAAAAAATGAGGTGTTTTAAGATGAGAAAATTATTGTTACTAAGTTCATTAATTGTGATGTTTCTTTTTGTAGTTTCCTGCGCTCCCGGCGAAAAAGCTATAGCGGGTAGAGCGATAGAAGCGGCAGGAGGTACTGTTTTGACTTTGAAAGCCATAATTGGTGTAAATGGCAATGGGTTTGTTGGTAATACTTGGTCGCCTTATGGTTGTACCAATCATTACGAATGTGTCGATGAAATGCGTAGTCAGAGTAATGCATCACTTTCGGATCCAAGTTTTTATTATTCTGTAAATTATGCTGATTATTTATCTGTAAGTACTGCGTCTAAAGCGGAGGCATTTAAATTTGATGACCTGCCTGTAAATTATGCAGGAATTACCGTTCATAACGTTACGATAAAGTATGTTGCCAGTCCTAATAATATTAATAGGGTCTTTAGACCTTTTCTGACAGTAAGTGGCTCATCTATTAAATCAACATACATAGTGCTAAAAGAAGGGGGGTGGGATGTTTATTCTTCGAGTACTTACCTTATAAATCCTTATTCAAAGCTGCCTTGGAAAGTTACTGATCTCAATCCTTTGGAAGCAGGTATGCTGACTGCTACAATTAATGCTACCCACTTAGGAGGGGGAAAAGTAGCGGCAGTCTGGCTTGAAGTTTATTACTCACACCTCTGTGGAGATGCTCTCGTCCAGGGATCTGAACAATGTGATGACGGAAATGCTGTCGACACTGATGGCTGTACAAACAAATGCCAATTTCCGGCTGCAGATTTGGTAGTGGACTCTGCAGCATTTAGCGTTGTGCCAAACGCAACAACTGGAAAAAACAATCTGAGATATACGGCTACCATAAAGAATATTGGTTTTAAAGCTACTCAAAATTTCTATGCTTCGACCACGCTCTATGATAATTCTAGTGCGTACCCAAAGTATGTTAATAGCTCGTTTAAAAAACCCGGCGAGTTACAGCCAGGGAGTTCTGTAACAATATCAGAATCTTTCCTTACTGGACCTTCCTTTAATATTTGTTCAGGCAAGAATTATATTGGGGTGACTCACAGTACTATGGGAGAAACAAACTACTTAAACAACGGCAAGACACTAATGGTGACCTGTTAGTTGCTAGTTACAGCTAAAACTTTTTTCTTTTTTTCTTTTCCAGCCTCGAAGAACTTAAATAATCCTTTTTTCTTCTTATTATCGTGAACACCAAAGCAAAGGGCACTAAAGGAGAACGGGAACTTATCCATTTTTTCAACCAAAATGGGTGGTCGGCTATCAGGGCAGCCGGCAGCGGTTCACAGCGATATCCTTCTCCAGACATTCTAGCAGGCAATGCCATGCGCAGAGTGGCCATAGAGTGCAAAGTCACCGCAGAGACTAAGAAATACTTGTTAGATGAGGAAATTGAACAGTTGCGCACTTTTGCTACTAAATTTGGGGCAGAGGCGTGGATAGGGGTTCGATTTCCCAGCGAACCATGGTATTTCTTTATGCTGGAAGATGTTGAACAGACCGGTAAAAGCTGGGCTATTTCCTTGGAATTAGCCAAAAGGAAGGGATTAAAAGTAGAAGAATTATTAGGGGTATCTGAACTGCATAAAGAAGAGGAACAATAAAACCAAACCAAAAACTTTAAAAGCGTCACCACCAAAACATATCTAAAACCCATAACTATTCTCAAAATGCGCCTGACTCAAAAAAAAATTGAAGAGATTATGCTTTCCATCCTTGGAGAAGAAGGATTGCCTTTGATCAAGGAACTTTCCGGCAAGCAAAATGTTTCTGAATTTGAACTGGCAGATCGGCTGAAGAAAGACATCAAGATCGTGCGTAAGATGCTGTATCTTCTTTATAATCATAATTTAGTCAGTTTCATACGTAAAAAAGACAAGATCAAGGGCTGGTACATCTACTATTGGACCCTTCAGCCAGAAAGCATAAAGTTTAGCTATGTCAAGCGAAAAAAAGAATTATTGGCAAAATTGCAGCAACGTTTAGAAGAAGAGATGAGGGAATTGTTTTTTACTTGTCCAACGCGGTGCGTGCGGCTTAATTTTGATCAGGCCACGGACTTTGAGTTCCATTGTCCTGAATGCGGTGAATTATTATCGCAGGAAAATAATGCGGAAAGAATAGAGACTTTACGCAAGAAGACGGCAGAGGTTGAAGCTGAACTGGAAGAATTGATGGAGAAAAGAAAAGTACGAAAAGCCGTAACAAAGGCCCGTAAGAAGGAAGTTAAAGCTCGTAAGAGAGAGAAGAGAACAGTTTCAAGCAAAAAGCCAAGTAAAGTCAAAAAAGTTAAAAAGACGGCAAAAAAGAAGTAAAAACCTAAATCAACGATATTTTTAATTTTTTATAGTCATGAAAGAAACTATAAAAAAGAGACTATAATAAAAAAAATAATAAGATTATCTCTTTTTTCTATGAAGTGCTTTCTGGATGCCAACCTCTTCTTTTAACACTTTCCCGGTCAACTTTTGTATGTTCATCTCCATGGAAGCCACTCGCCTTTCCAGAAGGATCAGAACCCGCAAGGAATAGACTATCGCTAAAAGCGTTCCGATTATAACTGCCAGAATTACTTGTTGAATTTCTAATAGGGCCATTTGGTACACCTCTTTTTGTAACCGATTAACTAATCAAAACAATATTTTGAGATATATAAATATTACGGTAGCTAAAAGGTCCTGAAAGTGCGGGAAGCGCTAAATGGCGCTTATGACCCGGCACTTTGGGACATAAATAACCAGGGCCGCATATCCAATTGCTGCGCAAATGGTTCTGGTTATTTAATGTAAATCTTTATAAAATATGGTCCAAATCAGAACTATTATGGATGGATACGAACAGTTATTGAAGAAAGCTCAGGAAGAGCTTCCGGAACAGACGCAAGGCGGAGAACGTTTTGTCATTGAGAAAATCAAAGGGCATCTGGAAGGGAATAAGACCGTATTGGCTAATCTAAAACAGATCGCAAAAGCATTGCGGCGGGATGAGGGCCATATACTTAAATACCTTCTTCGGGAACTTGCCACTCCCGGAAAATATGAGAAAGGCGATAGGGCAATCTTAGGAACAAAAGTTGCAGCCTCTATCATCAACAAGAAAATCAAGAAATATGCCAGCGAGTATGTTTTCTGCTCCGAATGTAACAAACCGGAAACAACCTTGGTTGAAGAGAAGGGAGTTACCTATCTGCGCTGCCAGGCCTGTGGGGCAAAAAAACCAGTCAAAAGTATTTAATTTAAAGAAAATCCTGAAAAGCAGCTGCTTTTCCAATACGGATTTTCTAAAATAAGAAAAGAAACAGCGATTTCTTTTCTGTTCGGAAATAAAGTATTTTCTTTATTTCCTGAATCAAAAATAGCGAAATCCCAGCAAGTATTCACTTGCATTTGTCCCTTAACATAAATTTTAGGGATTTCTGCTTTTTTGATTTAAAAATATCTAATAAATATTTTTTCAAAAAGAGGCTTAAAAATGGATTATATAGTCGCAAAAAAACAAAGCCAATTCGGAATGTTGGTGGTGATCACCGATGCTGATATCATCGGCAAGAAATTTGAAGAAGACCGGCTGCAGCTTGACCTGACTAAAAAATTCTATCACGGCGAGCCAAAGAATAAAGAAGAAGTCAAGAAGATCATGATGACAGCACGTCATCTGCATCTTACCGGAAAAAAGGCAGTGGCTATCGGAGTGGAGATGGACCTGGTCAATCCTAAGAAGATCATTTTCATTGATAAAGTTCCGCATGCAGAGATAATGAATGAGTGAATGAAGTTAGATTTCTAGAATCCATCCTATAAGTGTCATATAATCGAAAGCGTTATATAATCGGAAAGTGT
>CAYIZT010000049.1:0-7850 GCA_964368095.1 uncultured Methanosarcinales archaeon | reverse complement strand
ACAGAAATGTGATGTTTTTCACATTTCTTGTGTCACAATAGGCGGGGTTAAAAAATCTTCTCTTTTCAATTTAATGCGTGGTGAGAAGATTTCCCGCCTATTCATGACTTTTGATTTATCCAGCACAATAATCCTTAAAAAACTCTTCTTCTCATCCGATTGAGTGGTAGAAACAACTAGCATTCTCAATATCCCAGTAGAACATCTAACTCCGGGCATGAAGCAGTATCTGGAAGCTAAAAGAGCGCACCCTGACTGTTTGATCATGCTGAGGATGGGCGATTTTTACGAGATGTTCTATGAAGACGCCATAACTGCATCAAGAGAATTGGAAATAACTCTTACTTCGCGCGGCAAGGATGAAAAGAAAGCGCCATTAGCCGGAATTCCATTCCACGCCTTGGAAACTTATCTCGGCAGACTGGTCAAGAAAGGCCATAAAGTAGCCATCATCGAACAGCTGGAAGATCCAAAACAAGCAAAAGGCTTGGTCAAACGCGGCTTAGTGCGCATCGTCACACCCGGCACGGTGATAGAATCTTCACTGCTCAACGAAAAAGAAAACAATTATATCATGTCACTGACTGCATATGACCATCAATATGCTGCTGCTTTCTGTGATCTTTCTACCGGAGAATTTTTTACACTGCATATCCAGTCATTGCCTCATCTGCTCAGTCTGCTGGTCCGTTTCAACCCCAGCGAAGTTGTAATTCCAGAAAGCCTGGGGGTAAATACTGAATTGGTAGAAAAGATAAAATCCTTCGGTGGTTTTATGAATCTCTTAGATGATCATTTCTTTAGGCCTGAGAAGGCCAGGGAAACTATCTGCCAGCATTTTAATAGCGCTTCCCTGCATCAGTTCGGATTGGAAGAAGAAAAACAGCTGCTAAGTGTGGTGGGCGCTTTATTGCAATATCTGCATGACACCCAGAAAAATTCTCTCACTCATCTGCAGAATATCTCTATCCGCAGCAATGATACCATCATGCTTCTGGATTCCAGCACCATCAGGAATTTAGAATTGCTTAAGAATATCCGTGATGGTTCCAGCCGGGGAACCTTATGGTCAGTATTAGATAAGACTGTAACTGCGCCAGGCGCAAGACTGCTCAAACGATGGATCAAAGAGCCCTTGCTGGTAAAAGAGGCTATCCTTCAGCGCTTAGATGCAGTGGAATCATTGCATAGAAATATAATTGCTCGGGAAGAGATAATTTCCCTGCTGCAAGAGACTTATGATATGGAACGCTTGATCAGCCGCGTTAATTACGGCAATGCTAATCCCCGCGATTTACTTGCTCTTGCAAAATCATTACAGCAGATCCCCTTACTGAAAGAAAAACTTGTTCCTTTACCAGCTAATCTATTGCAGCAGGCAACTAAAATGCAGGACTTTCAGGAGATTGCCGGACTGATTAACAAAAGTATCAAAGAAGATGCGCCTATCACTATCCGGGAAGGCAGCCTCATCAGGCCAGGGTATGATCCGGAATTAGATTCACTGCGCGATATCAAGAACAACAGCAAAAAGTATCTGCAGCAGCTGGAAGAACGTGAAAAAATAAAGACTGGCATAAGCACGCTCAAGATAGGATACACTAATGTCTTTGGCTACTTTATTGAAGTCACCAAGAAAAATATCCATCTGGTGCCGGAAACCTATATCCGAAAACAGACCACTGCTAACTCTGAACGTTACATCACGGAAGAATTGAAGATTGAAGAAGAAAAGATCCTCGGCGCAGAGGAGAAGATCAATGAATTGGAATATTCTCTTTTCCAGGGAATAATAAAAGCCGTTGCGGAACATACTGCTCCCATCCAAGATGCTGCACAGAAATTATCAGTATTGGATGTCCTTTGTTCCTTGGCCAAAACCGCAGTGGAAAATAATTACGTGCGGCCGGAATTGGTCGAACGGAAGATATTGCAGATAAAAAATGGACGGCATCCGGTAGTGGAGCAGTTAGAAAAATTCTTTATCGCCAATGATGTCATGCTTAACGAGGGAGAGATGATGATCCTGACCGGGCCGAACATGGCTGGTAAATCTACGGTGATGCGGCAGACGGCATTAATCGTGCTGATGGCGCAGATGGGAAGTTTTGTGCCGGCAGATGCGGCTGCCTTGAAGATTGTAGATAGGATTTTTTCCAGGGTGGGCGCATATGATGATCTCAGTTCAGGACAATCTACTTTCATGGTAGAGATGCATGAGACCGCTTCCATCTTGCATAATGCAACAGAAAACAGCTTGATCATCCTTGATGAGATCGGCAGGGGCACCAGCACCTTTGACGGAGTTTCTATCGCCTGGAGCGTCGCAGAATATATTTGCAACCATGCCAAGACCAAGACCCTTTTTGCTACGCACTACCATGTCATGAATAAGCTGGCGGAAAAATTTCCCCGTATCAAAAATTATAACATCGCGGTAAAGGAAAAAAATGGGGAAGTTATTTTTCTGCACAAGCTGATTGAAGGCGGCACAGACCAAAGTTACGGCATCCATGTTGCGAAACTGGCCGGGCTGCCTTTACAGGTAGTAGAAAGAGCCAAAGAGATCCAGGCGTTGTTGGAAAAAGATGATGAGATGATCCGCAGGATCAAAGCAAAAAAGCTGGAAGAGCAGAAGAGCCTGGATTTGTTTTGATTAAAAATTTAACTTTATTTGCTTCAATTTATATCAGCATAACTATGAGCTGGTTTTTTTATGACTGTCCCTTTATCCGTAAATTGGATTAGGCAGAAATAACGGCTAAATACCTCAAGTACATGCGGTAATGGTATAGCCAACCTTGAATTATATTCAGTAGAAAAGAATAAAGAATTAGAAGTGTATAATTCATCTTCTTGGAAATAAAATTCATTTAAATAATAACAATTAAATTTATCATCCTTAAACCCATCCTCTGCGCGGATATTAAACTCTTTTTCATCTTTGGAAAGCAGGGCAGGGATCCGCATTACGGGATGGATTTGTTTTGTACGTAATGAGCTATAGGTCTTTTGTAAAGTTTCCTTTTCCTGTGGTATGGGCAGAAGAAGGTAACGGTGATGGTATTCATAACGGGTCGCTTCATCAAAGGCTATTTCCTCCAAAGAAGGAGAATAGGGATTAGCGAGAGAAGTAGTTATATCATACAATGCCCAATTGTACCACTTCAAAAGTACAGCTAAACTTTTGCTATCAGGAAATTCCCGGTCCATGTTTGTTTTGGCATTAGCCTGTTTATAAAGTTTAGGGGCAAGAATTCTTACTCCACAAGCTTTTTAACTATTGCTCTAAACAGTGGTCTATCCAGAAAGCCGCCCGCCTGGCCAAGATGTGAGTTAGGAACTGCGAATCGTAAGAAGTAATTATTGTTTGCTTTTTTCGATTAAAAATAAAATCTCTAACAAAATACTGAAGCGAGAAAGCAACCTAACGAACGGCCAGGGTGGCTTTTTCCTCCATCCTGGATAAGCCTCTTAACCGGCTACTCTATTATCCACTCCAGCATATAAATCATTAAATACGAAAATTCTTCCGTTTTTTCCATGTCCAAGATAGTCCTTCTGCCGGAAGACCTGATCAACAAGATAGCTGCCGGGGAAGTCATTGAACGGCCTGCTTCAGTTATCAAAGAATTGATAGAGAATTCTCTCGATGCCGGCGCAACTAAAATTACGGTCGAACTGGAAGATTCCGGTAAGAAACTTATCAAGATTGCTGATAATGGTGAGGGGATGTCTCCGCAAGACGCGGAAAAATCCATCCTCAGGCATGCCACCAGCAAGATCCGTTCGGTAGAAGATTTATTTTCTATCAAGACTCTGGGTTTTAGAGGGGAAGCGTTATCAAGTATCGCTGCAGTGTCAAGATTAAATATCACCACAAAACAAAAAAACACGGTGGAAGGTTTTGCTTTAGAGATTGAAGCGGGAAAGATATTAAGCAGGAATATTGCTGCAGCTGAACCTGGAACCTGCATTGAAGTGCAGGATATTTTCTTTAATACTCCGGCCAGAAAGAAATTTCTCAAGACCGATGCAGTGGAATTGAAACATTGTTTAGATGTGGTTACCCACTACGCCTTGGCCAATCCTGCAGTGACCTTCAAGTGTCTGCATAATAACTATACCCTTCTGCATTCCCCCGCCATGAATGATGCAAGAAGCACCATCGCTTCCATCTACGGCGTGCAGACGGCCAAGGAATTATTAGAAGTAAACTATAAAGACGACCAGATGAAAATCACTGGATTCATCTCTAAACCATATCATGTGCGTAACGATAAAAATCAGCAAGTCTTATTTGTGAATGGCCGCTGGATCAAAAACATTGATGTCACCAATGCGGTCTATGAGGGGTATCATTCAACTTTGTTTGTAAATAAGCATCCGTTATTTGTATTACATCTGCAGTTGAATCCGGAAACTATCGATGTCAATGTTCATCCGCAGAAGCAGGAGATCAAGATTGAACAGAAAGAACAAGTTGCAAATGCGGTGACTTTGGCGGTGCGGGAAGCATTGCAGAATAATCAGTTGATGCCTACCATAGATGTGGATGCTGAACAGCAGATAACTTTTGGCACGCCTCTGCCCAGAAAAGAAACAAAAACTTCGGTCAAGTATCCCTTTGAACCAAGTGCGCAGACAGTTTTTGCAGTAGAAGAAGCAGCTGCGATTTATGTCGGGGAAGAACAGGAGATCAAACCTATTTTCGCAGAACAAGTTCAAAGCCAGAGATTAGTGTCAGAAAAATTACCGCCACTGAAACTTTTCGGGCAGGTGCATAAGACCTATTTTCTTGCAGAGACTGAAGGGGGATTATTCTATATTGACCAGCATGCCGCGCATGAGCGGGTGATGTATGAATCATTATTGAGTCAGTTCATGGATGGTAAGATGGAAATACAGCAGTTATTGCAGGGGGAAGTGCTGGAAGTTTCTGCTGCGGAAAAGATACTGCTGGAAGAGAAGAAAGAAGAATTACGGAGATTAGGATTTGAGCTGGATTATTTTGGCGGAAATGCTTTTGCAGTCAAGACTATCCCGTTAGTGTTTGGAAAAGTAAAAATCAAAGAATTAGTGCAGGATATACTTTTAGCATTAGAAAATAACAAAACTATTTTAGAAAAGAAAGAAGAGATCCTCACCAGGATGGCCTGCCGAGCAGCAGTCATGGCCGGAGATGAGGTATCCGTACCGCAAATGGAGAAGATTTTGGGAGAGTTATCTAAGACCAAATTGCCTTTTACCTGCCCGCATGGGCGGCCGACCATGATGAAAGTGACTATAGATGAATTGGAAAAGAAATTCAGAAGGAAATAGGATAAGTTTAAGTAATCATTTTTCTTTCTCTGAGGAGATAGATGGCCTATACAAACATTTTTTTGCTACTGGCAGGATTAGTTCTCCTCCTAAAAGGATCAGAATGGCTGGTAAAATCTTCTAGTTCTTTTGCCAGAAAGTTAGGTGTTTCGGAATTTGTTATAGGTTTAACCATAGTAGCGTTCGGTACTTCCATTCCAGAATTATTTTCTGCGATTATTGCTTCCTTTAAGCAGGAAAGCGGCCTTATATTAGGAAATATTATCGGAGCGAACATCGCAAATCTCGGATTGATCATTGGATTGACCGCTATTTTGTCCACGCTAAAGACCAGCCGTAAAATATTTCTCCGTGACGGCTATGTGCTTATGTTTACCTGCTTGATGTTTTTTATTTTCCTACTTGACAGAACGATCAATTGGATCGAAGCCTCTTTCATGATTATCTTGTATGGCACTTATACTTTATTTTTGTTTGAGATAACAAGTAAATACGGTGAAAAATCCACCTTTAAAGAATTCACCAGATATTTTTTGGAATTTAAATATTTTCAAACTTTTTTTAACCATCTTAACCAAACCCCGGAGCTAAAAACAAAAACTATCATCAGCTTGATGAAAGATGTTATTGTTGGAACCACCAGTTTAGCTTTAGTCTTGCTGGGAGCGGATATAATTGTCGAGCAAGCAGTATTTTTTGCAGCCCTATTATCAGTGCCTCAAGCTGCTATCGGTGTCTTCCTTGCCATAGGCACTACCTTACCTGAATTAAGTGTGGCCCTGACTGCTATAAAGACGGGGTATAGAAATATCGCTATAGGCAATGCTATCGGTTCTTGCATCACCAACATTTTGTTTGTCATCGGTGTTTCCGGGCTGATCTCGCCACTTGCAGTATCTTCGTACACGCTGCGATTTCTCGCACCAGCGATGGTAAGCATAGTACTGCTTTTTTTATGGTTCTTGAAGAATGACTGGAAAATCAGCAGAATGGAAGGGATAATCTTATTGGTATCATATTTGATATTCATGATTTCCGTAATCATAGGAGCGATTAGGTAATATTTAAAAATAGCCTTTGCCTTTTCTCCCTTTAGTATGAAATTCAAGAATTTTACCTTAGATCCATTCCAGGAAGATGCAGTCAAAGCCATCGAAGAGAATAACTCAGTGATGGTTTCTGCACCGACCGGTTCAGGGAAGACTTTGGTCGCCGATTTTATCATCGAAAAGCATAAAGATGACAATAAAAGGATAGTTTATACTGCTCCCATCAAAGCATTATCTAATCAAAAATACAAGGATTTCTGTAAAGAGTATGGAGAAGCTAAGATCGGCCTGATGACCGGGGACATAGTGATCAATCCGCAGGCTAAAGTGCTGATCATGACTACTGAGATATATCGAAATATGGTAGTGAGCCAAGATTCTGACATAGGCGATATAGCTTATGTCATCTTTGATGAGATCCATTACATCAACGATATCGAGAGAGGCTATGTCTGGGAAGAATCAATCATCTATAGCCCGGCTTCCGTCAGATTTTTGTGTCTGTCAGCTACAATCCCTAACGCGCAGGAATTTTCCGATTGGATCCAGGCCATCAAGAAACATCCGGTCAAGACCGTCATCTCTACCAAAAGAAATGTTCCTTTAGAACATCTTTTTTATGATGAAGAGTTAGGCATAACTACCCTGGAGAAGATTAGGGAAGCTAAATCTATTCCACAGTATCATCATGTCATCAGAGGCAAGCACGAGAAAGGAAAACGCGAAAAAGCTCCTGAACCAAATCATCTGAATCTTATCAAGGATCTGGGGAAAGACAATCTGCCTGCGTTATTCTTTTCTTTTTCGCGGCGGGATTGCCAGGTTAAAGCGAAAGAGTTAGCTAAATTAAATCTATTTGAACGGGATGCGGAATTGCTAAGATATATGAATTCTAAACTGGCAGAAGTGCCTAGTGAGATCAATCGATTAAGTTCCACCAACTTATTGAAAGAGACTTTAGGGCAGGGTATAGCATTTCACCATGCCGGATTACTGCCGGTCATCAAAGGGATCGTTGAAGATCTGTTTGGGATGGGGAAAATCAGGGTATTGTATACTACTGAAACATTCGCAGTGGGAATAAATATGCCGGCTAAGACGGTTATTTTTAACAGTCTAAGGAAATATGACGGGTATAATTTTAGGTATCTTAATTCTAAAGAATACTTCCAGATCGCCGGCAGGGCGGGAAGACGCGGCATCGATACTAAAGGGACAGTAGTAAGCATGTTATATCGGCCGACTTTCAATTATCAGGAAGTCCAGAAGATTACCGCCAAAGACATCGAGCCAATCAAATCGCAGTTTAAATTATCCATCAATACTGTATTGAACCTAATCAATCTGCATGAACCGGCGCAGATTGAGCGGATATTAAGGATGTCGTTTTATTCTTACCAGCAGTTTGGCGAAAATTATGCGAAAGTGCCAACTAAGGTGCTGTTGTACCGTTATAATAGTGTGGAGATCGGAAGAGCA
>CAYIZT010000048.1:0-7882 GCA_964368095.1 uncultured Methanosarcinales archaeon | reverse complement strand
GCGAGGCCTAGCCGGCTTCTCAACTTCGCCTCATTTTATTCGGCTCAGGTCGTCTAGAACTACTCAAAGAGAATTGGCCAATCGGCTATTACGCAATACCTGCCGACAAAGTTATAATGTCCATTTTCGGAATTGATATATACAAGTAAACCCTCTGATGCTCATGTTCAAGCAGCTAGCTCTTATCTTCGGTTCTAAGACCAAGGCTCAGGAGATGGTATTGCTTCTGCAGAACGCGAAAGAAGTGGTCAGGCAGGGCTTTTTTGATTCTGAACTGTACCGCGTGGAGCAATTCTGCCAAAAGAATAAACTTTATCTGGTCAAGTCAAAATTCAAGGTTTTGTTTGCAGATGAGGGTGTATTTTCTAATAAAGGGATACGCATCCCTGAGGAAGATCCGCGTCAAGGGATGTATTTTGTGTATATTTCCAAAGATGAACAGAAAGCATGGCTGGCCAGCTATTATGAATTGATGCAGAACCATGGTGATTTAGGGCTGGTATTGGGGTATCCGCAATGCTGTGTGAAATATTTCTGCGGCAGATTTTCTCCTAATCTGGTAAATCTAGAGGTGCCTTCTAAAAATCCTTATACCAATCTTTCCAAGCGCGAAAAGGATTTGGTGATAATTTCACATTTTCCCTGCAGTGCTGAATGCAAAGAAAGTATCGCCATGGGAGAGAAATATCTGCAGGCAATATACATTTTTGATAAAGAAAGGGCTAGAGAATTACTAACTCTATTAAGGTAAGATAATTATTTTTCTTGTTCCATCCTGTCTGACCGTAAATCCTTTCTCAAGGATAAACTCTCCATCGACCTGTGCGATCCTTTCTGCAGGTAATTCAAGAGATGAAAGATGTTCATATACGGCGTTGGAAATTTTCTTACCTGCTATTAATTGAGGGAGATTATATGCGATTGAAAATGGATCTCCGCAAGGTACCACTACTTGAAATTTCCCTTCTTCTTTATTTGCTCCAGGAGAAGCGATGGGATTAAATCTTCCTAAACCAAGATTAACCCCTTCGTAGCAGGAGATGTATGCACCTAAAGGAGATTTTGGAAAAGTATGTCTTTTTCCATCAAAGATGACCTCGCCAGCTAAAGATTTATTGAGGATGTATCTCTCATCTCTTGCAGCCGATCCTTTCAGCAGCCTTAGTGCCGCTTTAGCAGCGCCCCATAGGCCGCGTTCTTTTGAAAGCAGATCAAAAAAATCTTCTTCCAATTTACCGGTAATCTCTTTGTATTTTGATTGATATTCTTCCAATGCGCAGGTTTGTAATGCTCCTTCTAATTCCCAATAATGCTTAGCACTGTGGCCGTAATACATCCAAAGCAATCGCGGTATTATACCAAGGCCTATATTAAATCCTTTCCTGCCGTCGATATCTAATGAAGGCATGGAAATAGTAAATTTATCTAAAGAATCAGTGCCAGCTACATCAACGATATGCCTTGCTAATTTTAACGATGAATCGTCTTTGTATAAGCCGACTGCACGCTGGATATTATTCATGGTGCCTAATGGAAAGAAGGCATAAGTTGGGTGATAACCCCATCTCTCTTCAGCCAAAGTCCTGGTATGCATGACCGTTCCATCGCCGCCGAAAACGCCTAGTATCGTGATTCCGCTCTTTCGATGCTGTTCAATCACTTTCTCCAGCTGCGAAAGGTTTTCTGTCACCTTGAAAGTTATCTGCAGTTTTCCTTTATCCAGCAAAAAGATCTCTTGTAGCTTCTTTATCCTTTCGGGAGTTACATTCCTGCCGTTTGGATTGGCTAAAAGTAGAAGTTTATGTTTCATCACAAAAAAAAATAGTTATCGGTATAAATATTTTTTGTCACTGAAAACTTAGACCACATCGACTGGTTTCTCTTCCGCTTCCTTCACTGATCTATAAAAGAAATATGCCAGGACTCCCAAAGTGATGATCGGAGAAAGCCATACCGGAATATGCGCGCCAAAACTTTCTGCCAGCATTATGCCCCCTAAAAATAATACCGAATACATCGCTCCATTTTTCAAATATTTATATTTTTTGATACGATCGATATTACTGGTGGTCAATTTCCGCACCACTAATGCGCCTAAACCATTTCCCAGCAGTATCAATGGTACGGATAATGTAAATGCGAAAGCTCCCAATACTGCATCGACGGAAAAAGTAGCATCGATAACTTCCAGATACAATATTTTACTCATATCACTGAGACTTTCTTTCTGGTGCAGCATCTCGTGCTCAATTTTTTCTGCATTTTCTTTAAAACCGTGCGTTATGAAGAAAGCGGTCGATCCTAATACCGCAGAGAAAGCCATGAATGGATTCTTTTGTAAAGTAAACCAGACTATTGAGGAAAGGATTATGGATGCAGCGGCAAAAAACCAGATAGCATGCTTATGAAAGAATTTTTCAAAGTGTAGCCCGTACACTTTTGGTTCCATAAACAACCAGTGGAAAAAAAGAAGGATTAAAAAAGTCCCCCCGCCAGCTAACAGCAGCGGCGCAGACTGTTCAACGGCTTCGATGACTGTTGGATCTGAACTAAAGGTAGCCGTAAGTGAACCGATAAATCCCAAAGAAGGATTTGTAAACCATATGATCATCCAAGGTAACAGGCCGCGGATTATAAATACGGCAATAAGTATTCCCCATAGTAAGAACCATCGTCTTGCTCTCTGAGACATAGTTCTAAGAACTTCTGCATTGATGACGGCATTATCTACGCCGCTTACAGTCTCAAATAAGCACAGTCCTACCACGATCAGGATCATGGAAAGGATATCAAAGGCCATGCTGTATTTATTGGAGAAGAGGTATTTAAAGATTATTGTAATAAAATAATTTAAGGATATTATTATGCTTTAGACTATAACTCATAGACCTACTCTTTCATCTCTAACCCGACTGGACAATGATCTGATCCCATCACGGTTGGAAGAATAAACGCTCTTTTCATCTTTTTAAGTAATTTTTCAGAGACTAAGAAATAATCTATCCGCCAGCCTATGTTCCGTGCCCGGGCGTTGAACAACTGGCTCCAAAAAGTATAATGTCCTTTTTCTTTGACAAAATGCCGAAATGAATCGATATATCCGGCATTGATCAGGTGCTGTATACCATCGATTTCAACTTGAGTATACCCTGCGGTCTTATTATAATTTGGTTTTGGATTAGCCAGATCCAGCTCGGTATGGGCGACATTCAGATCACCGCAAATTATTACCGGCTTTTTTTCTTCCAGACGTTTCAGATAATTCAAGAACAGTTTGTCCCATTCTTCTCTATACTTAAGTCTGCTAAGCCCTCTTCCGGAATTAGGTGTATACACATTGACCAGATAGTGATCCTTGAATTCAAGTGTGATGATCCTTCCTTCTTCTTTATGATTTTCTTTTTGGCCGAAGTTGTACTGCACTGAGAGAGGTTTTATTTTGCTGAAAATCGCCGTGCCGGCATATCCGGGCCTTTCTGCTGAATTCCAAAAGTGATGTTCATATCCAGATAATTTTTGATCTACCTGGTCAGGATGCGCCTTTATCTCTTGGACGCAAATTATATCCGGATCTTCTTTCCCGACAAAATCAAAAAAACCTTTCTTCATTATCGCACGGATGCCGTTCACGTTCCAGGAGATCAGTTTGGTCATGATCACCACTTTTCCGCATCGGGATCTTTTTGCATTTCTGCATCCCCTGATATCTCTTCCGACCTTTCGTCTGCATAGTCTAATTCCGGACAGGTATAACATCTTCCTTTTGGAGTAAGATAAGAGCGGCAGCAGGAGATATTAAATCTCTTTTTTGTCAATTCATCCTCTTTCGGGCTATTTTCCGCGCTCTTTTCCATACTTGTCTATCTCTTCTACTATCTGGTCGAAATCGTTTGCATCGTCAATGCGAACAAACGTTAAGTTAAGTGTTCTAGTACTAACTACATCAATTGTAACATCCAAATTATTATTAGTCAAATTTGTATCCACTATAGCATACACTGTAGAAAAAGATAGTAACAACGTCAAAGCGAATATTATAATTATTTTATTTCTCATTTTTCTTTTTTTTAATCTTCCCTACAATAAAACCGATAAGTAAACCAATAATTATACTTAGTATTGGAAATCCAAACTTACCGCACCCATAAAGTTCAATTATTGAATTAATTATTTCACATACTAATTTATTGACCCGTGATGAGCTTAATATAACAGTACTTATTACTAACCCTATTAACCCACCTTTCTGCCAGTATTTTAGGTTACGCCAAGAAGTCTTCGTTTTTAGCCACCCATTGATTAAACCAAGGATTATGCCCATTGTTATCATTAAAAGAATAATGAAGATATATTGAGTAAATCCACTACATAAATATTCAATCCGGCTATTTCCGAAAATCAGCCAACATGTTTTTAATATACTATATTTAGAATTCAATATAAAAAAACTTACTGCAAAGCCAATTATTCCTCCTCTCTGCCAAGATTTCAAGTTGCGCCAAAATATTTTAGCTTTCTTACCTATTCTTGTATTCCATATTCCTACAAAAATACAGGATAGTAAATAATAATAAATAATGAAGAGCATCAGGCCACCTAGTTGCTTAAAAGGGCTGCCCAGTAATCCATTGGAAATAATTTTTGATACTATTTCAAGCGGCTGAAATAAAGTTATAGGTAGTGGTTGTAATATATGCGTATCTCCAACCAACCCAGATGTAGAAAAAAAGAAAGGAGCTCCCTTAAATCCAAGCATAACTAAAGCTACAAATACTAAGGAAATTATAATTTTTGATTTAGTAGGTCTAAAAAACTTCCAAATTTTTTCCCCTATATTTTTCCTATTTTTCATTTTTAACTCAATATATACTAATGCTTGCATTAATCTCTAAATTTTCACCGGCTACATCGGGTTTAAATTCAAAATCAAAAGTTACATTTACTCCCGTTGGCGGCATGTTATTCATACCATCATCTGGATTAAAAGGAGTTAATGCCACACCGTTAAACTTAACCGTAACTTTTCCGACAGCATTCTGGGGCCCGTTATTCCTTGCCACGACCCTGACATATCCGCTTTTTCCTTTCACCATATCAACACCAGTAACTACCCGGACAGGTATAACATCTTCCTTTTGGAGTAAGGTAAGAGCGGCAGCAGGAGATATTAAATCTCTTCTCAGCCAATCCATCCTCTTTTGGGTTATTTTCCGCGCTCTTTTCCATACTTGTCTATCTCTTCTACTATCTCTTCCCAAGAATGCACTCTTTTAATATTTTCTGGCAGTTTTTCTGAAGTATTGTTCCAGGGGTAACCAAAATCGGCCAGTAAAACGTATATCTCCTTGGAAGCACAGTCTACGGCATGATATAAGCTGTCATCGATCATGATATCAATCTTATTTTCCTTTCCAACTTCTGACTTTGACTGTTTCTCGCCAACTCCGTGCCATTGGTTGGTAAGATTGATGCTTTGAAAACTATTTGGAAAATGCTTTGTTAGCCATAGCTCAGTTTCCTGCCGGATGATATGCGGGCGGGCGGTGATGATACAAAGCTGATGTTCTTTCGCTAACTGGGGAATGATCTGCAAGGCTCCATTGACCGGCTTGATATTTTGAAAGTGTTCGCTTTTGAAAAAATCACAAATTTTCTGTTGATTTTCTTCTTCTGAGCCGCCGAACACTTCATGAAAATGATATGAAAACATATCTTTCTTCTGCATTTTGGTGTTATAGTTTTGGTTATGATATTCCAAGTATGCTTCCATCAATTCTGCCAGGACTTCATCAATATCGACACCGATTATCATAATTTCAAACACCCTTCTTATGTATCATTTCTTATTATTTTGTTTCATAAAAAATTCCTGTGTCTTTGCAGCTACATCTATTCCGGCTTGATGTACGGCTTCCTTGGTAGAACCGCCTATATGGGGGGTCAATACAAGATTAGGTTGTTGCCGCGCATATTTGATCAAAGGGCTGTCTGCAGGCAATGGCTCAGTAACAAAAACATCTAAAGCCGCCCCGGCGATCTTTTTGCTCTTTAAGGCATCTAATAGGTCTAATTCAGAGACAATCTCTCCTCTGGAGCAATTGATAAGCAGGGAACTAGGTTTCATCAGTGAAAATATTTGTTTATTAACCAGTCCTTTTGTTTCTTCGGTAAGCAATACGTGAAGGGTGATGATATCAGCTTCAGAAAATATTTTTTGCATGGAAGTTATCCTGGTCGCCTTGCATTCAGCGAACACATTTTCCGGTAGATAAGGGTCGTAAGCAAGTATCTGCATCCCGAAACTCTGCGCTATCTTTGCTATATCCTTGCCGATCCTTCCAAATCCGACAATGCCTAATTTTTTACCATATAATTCTGTGCCGATGAAGGCAGCGCGATTCCATTCTCCTGAAAGCAAAGAGCTTTGTGCAGCAGGAATCTTTCTGGCTAAACTTAAGAGTAAAGCCAAGGCATGTTCAGCAGTAGAGTTTGTATTCGCTCCCTGCAGGGAAATGACTTCTATCCCTTTTGTTTTTGCGTACTCTACATCGATATGGTTGATTCCGGTAGTGCCGGTCGCTATGACTTTCAATTTTTTTGCAGCATCTATAAGTTCTTTATCGACATTGGTGTCAACCCGGATAGCTAGTACGTCATATTCTGCTATCTGTTGCAGTAGCTCCTCTTTTTGTAATTCTTTGGCCTTTACTTCACCGATCTGTTGAAATATTGCCACCGCTGCTTCATCAAAATATGCAGGTGCCGTGATCAATATTTTTTTAGCCATAAGAGATAAAAGCGCCAGCGCCCGGATTTGAACCGGGATATCCTTGCGGAAACAAGCTCTGTGGTACTTCCTTGGAAGTGATTCCAGGCTTACGCTTTCTTTTAGAGAAATTTGCGCAGTACCGGGTTGTGCCACGCTGGCATAAACAGCTTTATCCTGAGGTGGTTATTTAAATATTTCGCATGAAAGGACTTTGTCATTCAACCACCATAAAAGGCTCTGTCCTGAATCTCGCTATCGCTCGGGTTAGCATCGACTCACTTTTAGTATTAATGATTTTAGTGCGGTGCCCTCCCATAGGGGGCGCCCCCTTCCGCAATCACTTTTTATATCGATTCTATCGTTCGTGTATTGATGCTAACCACATTCAGGACAGAGCCCTCATAAACCTTAAATACTTATACTTCCTTTGATAAGATTATGATCACCCAAGACTTTGTCAAAGAGTTGGAGATGGCCTTGTATCGTTCTTTTGGCCGCGCAAATACCAAGATTAAGTCCCGCAGTGAACATCAGCCTAATTTTGTCGGCGATACCACCTACAAAGAAGAGGTAGTAAAAGTTTTTACCAACGTAATGCAAGAGCGGAAAACAGTGTTAGAAAGTGAAATCCTTAAAGGTGGACACCACAATACTGCAGAGATGTTCAGCAAAGTCACTTCCTTAGTAGAAAACAAAGTCCGTGCTACCATGACTAAATCCTCCTTATCTAACAAAGGCTTTGATCAGGCTACATTTGAAAAGATGGTGCGGGATCTGAAAGTAGAAGTCAGGGACGTTTTTTATAAGGGATATTTAGGCGGTAATTAATTTTTAATCTTCTCTTCAAATCCGCAATCCAGGCACGATTGATACTTCTTAGCTTTGTACACATAGATGTCTACATGGCAGGACTTGCATTTAAGGCAACAGTACTTGTCATTTTCTGTAGCTGTATGGACCATGATAAAGAGTGGCGGTGGGGAGATTTGAACTCCCGACCTTCACGTAACCCGGTTAGCTGAGTTAGTCATCGGTGTGAAAACCTCATCGCTCAACTCTATGAGCCTCGTCTATTTCTATGTGACGCTATAACCAGGCTTAGCTACACCGCCG
>CAYIZT010000047.1:0-7938 GCA_964368095.1 uncultured Methanosarcinales archaeon | reverse complement strand
AGCAAGTAGTTATTAATGTCATTAAGAACAACTTGAAGGTGTTTAAAGAATTTGTTGAAAAAGGGGCAAAAAGATTATAAAGAATAAGTGATTTATAGTGTTAAGATGGATAAAGAATTGCAAAAATTAATTGATGAACGACAAGAGCTTATTGATAAGCTGTGTATGGAAATTGTCGCAGTAGAGGAAGGAATAATTAAGATTCCAGTAGATGCAAAATGACTGAAGATATTAAACACGTTAAAAAAGAACTGAAAGAGCAAAACGAGTTTCTTCATTCTATGTTGAGGTCTTTTGAGGATATTAAGAAAGGAAGGATTAAGAAGTTTGAGTTTTCTAAGAAGCATTCTGCTTAAAGAAAGGCATTTAAAGTAGGTTATTGAGCTAAAATATTATGTTCATAACTCCAAGTTATAGATTTATTTGACAAGCTTTTTCAATGCCGTTCTTGCATACTTCTTGATGGTTTCATTGATCCCATACTGCGGATAGTCTAATTCTTCTTTGGTAAACCATTTGCAACCGTCACTTTTTTCGTCTTCGCATAGGATGAGTTGATCAGTATTCGATCTGGCAAAGTAAACTAAGGTGACATGCTGATGGACATCATTAATCCTATGTATGTTCATGAAATAAGGAGGAATCAATTCTTTGCATTCTGGATTTTGGGTGAAGTGCTGTTCGTTATACAATATCACATCTAAGCCTACTTCTTCCTTAACTTCACGGACTGCAGCTTGATTAGGATTTTCATCTAATTCGATATGGCCGCCCACGCTAAGCCATTTCTTGTATTTGTCATGCTGGCGAAGAAGAACTTTGTCTTGGTAGACGATGAAAACTTCAGCAGTGAAGTCGATTTTTTCATGTATATGTGGCATGTTTTGGGAGGAAGCATTGATATTAATAAAGATTATTGATTTTGGAAAGATAGGCTTTGTCCTGAATCTCCGCTTCGCTTTCGGTTAGCATCGACTCACTTTCAGTATTAGTAATCCTAGTGCGGTTCCCTCCCGCAGGGGACGTCCCCTTCCGCAATCACTTTTTATATCGATTCTATCGTTCGTGTATTGATGCTAACCACATTCAGGACAAAGCTAAAAGACAGCAACCTATAAATATAATTTCTACCTTCTTACTGCTAAAGAGGATGAAGAACCAATTAATCGTAAAGATCCTGAACAATATAGCGGATATTCTTGAATTGCAGGAAGTGGAATTCAAACCGCTAGCCTACCGAAGAGCTGCCCAATCAGTTGAATCTCTTTCCGAAGATATTGAAGATATTTATGACCGCGATGAATTGGAAGAGATTCCCGGAGTAGGGAAGCATATCGGGGAAAAGATCGCTGAGATCATCGAGACCGGAAAGCTGAAGTATTATGAAAAGCTGAAGAAAGAGGTCAAAGTAGATGTGGAAGGATTGAATGAAGTTCCTTCGCTGGGGCCTAAAAAAATAAAGATTCTCTATAAAAAGTTGGGAGTAAAAGATGTCGCTGACCTTGAAAAAGCATTGAAACAGCATAAAGTGAGGGAATTGGAAGGATTCGGTGAAAAGACTGAAGAGACACTGCTACATGGCATCGAATTATTGAAGAAAAGGCCTTCCCGATTTCTCTATATCCACGCCATGCCGATAGTGGAGATGGTGAAGAAAAATCTTGAGAAGCATGATTTTGTCAAGAGGATCGAAGTTGCAGGTTCTTACCGAAGAGGAAAAGAAACAGTAGGCGATCTAGATTTTTTAGTGGTATCTGCCCAGCCTGAAAAGGTCATGGAGGTGTTTACTTCCATGAAAGATGTCACGGAGATAATCGCGAAAGGCGAGACTAAAAGTTCTGTGCGGCTAAGCAACGGCATGCAAGTTGATCTACGTGTAGTTCAGGAAAAGGAATTTGGTTCAGCCTTACTGTATTTCATCGGCAGCAAGGAACATAACATAGAATTGCGCAAGCTAGCCTTGAAGAAAGGTCTGACCTTAAGCGAATACGGCCTTTTTACAGTGAAAGGCAAGAGATGGGTCGCCGGAAGAACACAGGAGGAGATCTATCAGAAGTTGGGGCTGCGTTTCATGGAACCGGAACTGCGCGAGAATAGCGGTGAGATTGAAGCGGCAAGACAGAACCAGCTGCCTTGGTTAGTCGCTACTAAAGATATCAAGGGAGTTTTCCATAATCATACTACTTGGAGCGATGGGAACAATTCTCTTCTGGAGATGGCGCAGAAAGCGGAACAATTAGGCTTGAAATTCATGTCTTTCAATGATCATTTCGGGCATATAGGCATCACTAATCCATTGACTGAGAAAAGGTTGGGTAAATATTTGCAGGAGATCGAGAAAGTCAGGAAGAAGGTGGGAATAAGGATTTTTTCTGGGGTGGAGATCGATATACTGAAAGATGGAACTTTGCCCTTATCTCCGGCAAAATTAGGTGAATTGGATGTGGTCGTTGCGTCTGTGCATGTTGCGATCAGGATGAAAGAAAAAGAGATGACCAAACGTGTCTGTGATGCTTTACAAAATTATCCGGTGAATATTTTAGGCCATCCTTTAGACCGCGTGCTGCAGGAACGTGAACCTTTAGCATTGAATTTAGATAAAGTATTTGAAATCGCTAGACAACACGATACTTTTATGGAGATCAATGCTTCACCTAGAAGGATGGATCTGCCTGGCGAATCAGTAAAAGCAGGTCTAAGAAAAGGATGCAAGTTCGCACTAAGCACGGATGCTCATGATCTATCCCATCTTGCTCTTTACCCGCTGGCAGTAAATATGGCTAGGCGGGGATGGATTGAACAGAAGCATCTACTTAATTGCTGGCCTTTGGGAAAAATTGAAAAAGCATTGCAAAAATAAACTTCCTGCTTTAACTACTTTCCTCAAACTCTTCTGCGCATGATTTTGAGCAGAAGGTCAGTGTTTCTCCATCAATCTCTTTTTCTAGTCTGTTTTCTTCATTCACGGCGGAGCCGCATTCAGCACATTCACCTACTTCTTCTTCGTCTGAATATCCTTTAAGGAATCCTTCTTCGGGAGTCTCCAGGCTTTCTTCCATTAATTTTTCTGTGCTGTTCTCGTCTTCGTCTAATGCATAGTTTTCCATTACATGAGTTTTTTTCTGGATTGTTTTTAAAGATTTTGCTGATGGCACATATATGTATATGTCATGCTGTTTGGAACAGATAAGATATTTTTGGTGAATTAGAACTAAATTATATACAAAAATCAGATTAATGATAAAGTTAAATGGATTATAACTTAGATCAATTTGTCCGAAGGACTAGAGAAGAGAACCCCCTACTATTTAGATATATTTTTAAATTATATAGTAGTTACACAATTTATGATAGATAGAAAGCCAGAGCTAATGTTATATCGTGCACATTGTCATGCAGATGGATGTAGCGAGGGAGATTTTAGAATTGCAAGAGCAGATGATTGGACAGCACAACGATATCAAAAAGCAATGCAAACTATTGAAAGATATATGTGTTATGACTGGGGTTTACAATTATCTGGAATGTATGATTTAGTAGGTTCAGAAAAAGAAGCACAAGAACTAATAGCAATTTGTCAGAAAGAATTTGAGAGGGTTAATCCTACTATCCAATTATATCATTGTGCGCATGGTAGAATTATTTTTGACAGAAAAGCAGAATTTGGGCATCATACTTTGGATGATAGAGATGATTTGATAGAGAAAATGAAAGATTGGGATTATATGAAAGAACATCATATTAGCCCTCAAAGATTACAAAGTGCTTTCTATCCAAGTAGGTGGTAAGTTTTGTGCGAAGTATAAGGGAGAGTTCTCGCCTTTTTTTTCTTAAAAAACGGAAATTTTATTGAGCACAACACTAACTAAAACTATTATAAATCAAATTCAATGATAATACTATTTCAAGAATATTCTCTTGATGCGGTTAATTGACCGTTCCCAGGAAAAGCCATAAGCGACAGTTTTCCGCGCATTCTGCCCCAAACGTTCACGCAATTCCCTATCTTTAAGTAATTTGGAAATTTTTACTGCTAACATGCTGGAGCTGTTGCGGGGAAAGAAAAGGCCGTTATGATTCTTGATGATGTATCTTTTTATGAACCCGACTCTGGTCGCGATGACCGCAATGCCGGTAGACATGGCTTCCAAAGTTGCCAGGGAAGTGGTCTCAGTCAGGCTGGGCATGACAAATACGTCCGTGGCTTTTAAGTAATCCTGCACATTATTTACAAAGCCGGTGACTTTACAGTTCTTTAATTTCTTTAATTCTTTAGTCTGTTTTTCCGGGCCGTCGCCGACCATGAGCAGCATGATGTTTTCCTGATCTTCTATTTTCTGGAACGCTTCCAATAACAGATGGGTATTTTTTTCTTTGGAGATCCTTCCAACATATCCAATAACTTTTTTGTCAGGATCAAGATGCACTTTTTGTTTGCTGGATCTTTTATCGGCAGTGGGGTTAAATACATCGATGTCTACGCCTAAGCGGGCGGTAGTGACTTCCGTCTTTACGCCTTGTTCCAGCAGATGTTCTTTTAATTCATGGAACGGGACAAGAATCTCATCACAACGGTTGTATAAAGCGACTGACAACTTTTTAACTATGAAAGAAAGCGGCTTCTTAAAAATTCCGGGGAAAAACTTTTCAAACAATTCCCAGGAAAGGGTGTGAATATAGAAAAATGTCTTCTTATCGTATCGGCGGGCATAATAGATGCTGAGGTAACTGATCATGGCCGGGCCCTGGATAAAGACAATATCGGCCGCCAGGATGGCTTTTTTGATTTTTTTGAAGTTGGAAGGAGAAAATTTCAGATTAGAATAGCCGGAGACTTTCCAAATTTTAGATACATCTAAGTAAGTAACATTTTTTCCTTTATGTATTCCATAATCAGGGACAAGTAAAGATATATCAAAAGAATCCTGAGAACGTTTCATAAACTCTTCGATGAACTTTAGGGTACCATCTACTTTCGGGTAATAAGTGTCCGCTACCAGCAGTAATTTTGGCTTGTTCATTTTTGAAGATGCGATAATGCGTTTTGTGATCCTGATTTTTTTATAGCGCCATTTGTGGCGGTGCGACGGCTAAAGCCTACTCGGCATCCCGTAGGGAGCAACCCCTGCCTCGTCGCACGCAACAATGGCGCAGACAAACTCGGGGGAAGTCCCTTACGGGGTGAGTTTGTAGGACAAATGTAAAGCATTTGGCCGTCTGCCGCCATTGGTGTTGCGTGCATTATCATTTTAGTATAACCTATTTTTCATTTTATCCTGAAAAAGTGTTCTCCGAACCAGGTACGCATCTTGATACCTTCTTTGATGGATTTGTACATGAGCAGTAAAAAAGGATATGAAACATGTACTTTCTGGCTCTTGAATTTCCATAATGCTTTCAATTTTAGTGAAAATGTTTTCCTGATATCTACATATAGTGAAGGATAATTGGTCTTGAAAGATACCGGATTCCAGATGGAGTAGATGTATAATTCCGGTTTCTGCTGTAATTCATTGAACACTTCTAAAGTGATTTCATGGACTGCCTTATGGTCCGGATGCGGATCTTCGTGGCTGTGGGTAAATATCTTGGTAGGTTTTTCTTTCTCCATAAGTTGGACTAAAGTCTCTTTCAGATTTTTCTTTTTGTAATCTTCGATGAACTTTCTTTCGCGCAGATCATAAAAGATGGACTTGCATTTCAGCAGTCTGGAAGCGTCCATTGTTTCCTTGTAACGCATCTTCTGCACTACTTTCTGTTTAAGCCAGGGGTGGGACAATTCCCCATAAGAAAAAACTACTGATAGAACTTTACTTTTTTGTTGGGTGTATTTAGCGATAGTTCCTCCTGCGCCGATCACAAAATCATCAGAATGAGCGCTGAAGACAACAATTTTTTCTTTCCTGGACATTAAAAATCTCCTTTGGTGATTTTTGAGCCTTCCAAAAAATGCAAGGCGTTTTTGGAAGACATATAGCTTAGAGAAGAAGTGTGAGTTTAAGAAGTTTTTGGGAATTATCTTAATACTAGATGTTTTTTGCATAACCGACGGCAGATTGCTTAATAGGCTGGTTTAGGTTCTTCGAAGGTCTTACAATAATTGGAAAAATAGGCATCGTATTCAGCCTGCGTACTAAAAGCTTCGGTGTATGTGCCGACTGGAGTGATGCATTCGGTGCAGGTAACTTTGGTGGATGATGAGCTGGGTAAACAGAGCTTCACGTAAGGAGATGTTCCACTTCCTTGGACAGGATCCTTCCAGGGGATAAAATGAAAATTGCCGAAATAGTTATACGGTGGATCAACCCTAAGGTCTGGTAAAGAACTTAACCAGTAGAGGGTAATCCCGTAGTAACCCGGATGTTGTGCTATTATATTCCACAACTTGCAACTGTTTTCTGAGCTTCCCACCCAGTTCACGCAGCCAGCCGATTCTTCTACGGTCGCATTCTTTACAATAACAAAATTTTTGTTGGGCGTATTTACACCGCCGATAAAACCACCTGATAGCCCGAACACGAAAGTGGAATCCTTGAAGATCAAGTCACCATAGTCAACCCAGAAAAAAGCATGCGTGTCCGCCCATCCATCCGTCTTTCTCGCATATCTGGTTCTCTCTGTGGAGATTGTCGAACCTGTCTCTGAGCAAAGCACAAAATAATATCCTGTCACATTAGAATCGATGATTTTGAGTGTCGATGATTCTCTCGCGATGACCCCCTGCTTTCCGCTTGCGTTGATCACGACATTCCTGGCCGAAATATTGACTGATCCCTGACGGATAAAAAGGGCGCGCGTAACCTTGTGGTAGAGGCCGAATTGTTCTGACGCATCGGGAGGATAGTTGTGAATGTTGATGATCGACATTCCATCCAGGATTATGTTTTTTGAATTTACAATATCCAGGGCAACACCGGTATAAACTGCATCGATTGAAAGGTCAGGATTTGGCTCAATAAATCGAACTCCTTCGCCCTGCGCCTTTAAGATGAGATTGCTCTTGCCGGAGATGACGATGTTTTCCTTGTAGTCGCCCGGCGCAAAGCAGATCTTAGTTATTTTCCCGTCAGCCTTAGTCGGGGCTTGGGCGATGAGCTTGGTGATGTTCATCGCGTTCGTAGCGCTGATGTCACATGGTAGTTCAGATGCTGCGACATTAAAAGTGATAACATAATCCATAGTATTTACATTACCAAAACTATCGCTGCACCGGACATAATAAGTATATTTATTTCCGCTGATAAGATTCGAAAGTTGCGTTGCATGAGATGTTGACACCGTTCTTAAAAAAGTTCCCCTCATTAAAGAATACGATATGCCTGGTACAGTTGAAAATTTACAAGTAGATATTTCATTAGTTTTCAAAGCCATTATTGCTGTTTTTGTATCTGCTGGCAATGTTCCTGAAGGTTGGCCACTACTTAATATAGGGGGAGTTCTGTCTGCGTATTGTAATGCTTTCCCCGCAAAATTTTCAATTGAAGAAAAATTAACAAAAACCAAACCTATTACAACCAAACCTATTATTACCGCTATAGCAATTATCACCCCTATAATAATTGAATTTTTTGTTGAATTCTTTTTTTTCAAATGCTAGCCTCTACAATATTACCCACTAAATGATCGCATATCTCTTCTGGGATTACTAGATTTACTGTAACCGGAATTAGTTTATATAGTTTACTTGTAACTGTCTAGTAGTTTAGTCCGCCACGCTGGGCTACTTACCCGAGGTAGTTGGTTTGCGTTAACAAATAAAAGAACTTATCTGTAGTGTCCTAATATTTTTTCGTTTTTTCCGCTGAGAAAAACTCACTTCGTTCGGGGTCACAGCCAACTCACTTCCGCCACTATAACCTTATTGCGGCTCCTTCCCGTACACCAAATGAAGCAAAGACTTCATTTTGGTACTGAAATTAGGTAGTTTCCTAATTTCAT
>CAYIZT010000046.1:0-8102 GCA_964368095.1 uncultured Methanosarcinales archaeon | reverse complement strand
CAAGCTTCGGCGAGGTGTTCAGCATGCACTTACTAACGTCCATAAATTTGTGTGTATGGTTTTGATCTACATATGGTTTTCATTATTTTACTTTAAGTGCAAACTTAAGGTAAATTTTACAAATTAGGGCGGATTAATTTCCGCTCTTTTTTCTAATTCTTTTTTTTGATAATTGAGAGATAGCGAGAGCGCTGTTATTGCCGACAGATAACCTGTCTCTTCTAGTTGAACCAGGCTCATGGTGAACACTCTACCACAAATGTTATTAACGAATGCTTTTCGAATGAGTCTATGCCACTTGATTATAGAAAATTGTATGTACATACATTAGCCCACCAATTCGTTCTTGATGTCTACAAGGCTACAGAAAAGTTTCCTGAATCAGAGTCGAGGAATCTTACTTCGCAACTACGTCGAGCTGTTGTTTCTATTCCTCTCAACATTGCCGAAGGGTCTTCGCGCAGAAGTAAAAAAGAGTTTCTTCATTTCTTGAATTACAGCTTCGGCTCAGGAAAGGAGATAGAAGTATTATTATTGTTGTCTAAAGACTTGGGCTTCCTCACCGTGGGGCAGTTTAATGATTTATCTAAGCAATTAGATCATGTTATGTCTAAGTTGTTTTTATTTATTAGAAGTGTTGAAGGCCGAATTCCCGGGACGAAGTATCATTATGTGAATAGTGTTAAAAATCTAGAAAAAGACGCCGACATGGCCTTAAGGCGAGCGAGGTAATGCGAGTCTTTAGATGTTAGTTAAATTACAATTTCTTTTGACTACCGATTAAATTATTATAAAAAAATAACGGCCGGAAATTGGCGAGCGAGCGGCCAAGGCGGCTTTTTCTCGGACAGTAGCAATCTCTAAAAGGTATTACGTTTAGTTTACTTTAGATAAATATTATTTTAGATAAATAAATATGTTCTACTTGGACTTTGACTACTTCCAAGTAACTAAACTTACAAAAAATTTATAAATAAACGGCTATCCAGCTATACTTGAGTTATAACTTTAGGATACCATGCCATTTACCATAACCAAGAAAATAGCACAACAAGGCGACAATATAGTACTTATCATTCCTAAGGATTTAAAACAATTTCTGAAACGAGGAGATTTGATAGAGGTAAAGATAAACAAGATAGCCGATGGAGAACCAAAATGACCCCTGCAACCGATAACCCAATGAAAAAAATTGCTTCCTTAGAAGCGCCAACGTATAGAAATACCACTAAAGTCTTTAGCCTAGCTGGCGTGGAAGGAACCCTCTGGGACGCTACCAAAGTTGCCTTAGCAAGCCGGCTAAACTTAGGATTATACGGCGGAGCAGGCATGGGTAAAAGTCAGCTTCTGGCCGATGTACAATCCTTATTTGGCAATAATGCCAGTTACGTCCTGGGAAGAAACGACCTTGACATCAAAGCTTTATTCAGACAGCTTGATTTTCATGGATTAAAAGAAGCCATGGATAAAGGCGGGAAAGTTTCCCAAGCTGACCTTACCAGTGTTACCAGTGCTATTCACAAACCGTTAGTGGTGGTAGAAGAGATCAACCGAGCAGTTGAAGCAGTACAAAACCAGCTCTTTAACGTCTTTGAAGGCTTTATTGAACTAGACGGACATAAGTATTCTCTAGGCGGAACAGAACTGCAATCATTTCGTGATCTTGATGGGAAAGAATGGTCGCAAAATGTTCGGTATAGTGTCGGGGTCTGGTCAGCGAACTATGGAAACGGACAATATACTGGAACTGTCTCTATGGATAAGGCTTTGAAAGAAAGGTCACACCTTATTCTTGATGTTGATAACTTTTCTCCGCAGTCAGCAGATTTAGATAGAATCTTGTTGGGAAGCGGTGGAGAAATTCGTCTTAAGGAGCAAGAAAAAGCAGAAGACCGAACCCAGGATTTTGTTGCTGCATTTCAGTATATGAAACAAAAAGCACATACTCCTTCTCCTAGAGAATTAGGAGCGGAATTATTGTTATTCAGATATCTGGTGCATGGATTAGATTACCTTCCCTGCGTAGCAGCTGGTAACAGTAAACGATTGATGAAAGATGTTTGGCCTTCCAAAGCAGAAGAAGATAATATCGGTAACGATGACAATGAGAAGCTTTTGTATAGGGTAGTTTTTCCTGCTTCAGTGCGAGGAGCCATGACTATCATGACTTTAGCCAGAGCGTTGCGAGAATATGTAAGAGCAAAAAAACCCCAGGCAAAGCCTGCTGTTCTTGACAGCGTTGTCGAGAGTTTCAAGCTTGTCGCAGCCTATTCTGGAATGCTGGAAAATCCTCAGCGTATCCGGGAGAACTATGTTGGTAATCCTTATCGGGCTGCAGTTGATGTTGGAAATGTATTAAAGACAAGACTGCAAGGAAAAAAAGATTTGATGGAAGCAATCGTTCACTGTAAAGCAGAAGAAAAACCGCTTACACGCGAAACTATCGATGAATGCAAGGGAGAATATGCTTGCTTCTTATAGACCATGACCAGCAACAATCCGTGGAAGTATGTACAAGTTGATGAAGCTGACCTAAAAGATAATCCCTACCTGAATCCTCCTCAAAGACCAACCCTGCCAACTCCACCAGCTAATAACGCAGAACCAGCTATACCAGTTACGGTTACAACTCTCGATGATTTTCTGGTCTTACAAAATCTTTTTTGCGTCGATGCAGACGGAACTATTTTTGAACAATATCCCGAATTACGAGTACAAAAGGATATTTTCCGTGACCAGAATAGGAAACAAGTAAATCATACTCCTTATGATTGGGCAGTTCATTGCGAGCAAAACGGATTATTTTTACCAAGCTTTGCATTAACTTGTAACATTGTTGCAGCATTGTACAAAAATAGAAATAATGTTGATGCCAATGCATTATTAGAACAATACAAAAATCATGGCGCAGTACATGGTTATCAGGCACAGAATACTATTGTAAATTATGCTACAGAAGAAGTAATTCATTATCCTTCAGCGGTAGACTTTAACCAAACAACTGCTGTTAATGCGACTTTCCAAAGAAAAACCGGCCGTTTTGCCAAAGCAACTTTGCAAGACAGTCTTCTGGAAGATGCGCTTAAAGACGCTGCTCACACTCGCTATGTAAAACAGTTAACCGGTCTTGCTGATCCTGTTGATCTTGTTGAAATAGGAAAATACTTTGGCAAGCCAGCAAAAGTCTGGTTTCCTTGGAGCGGTCAAGCCGGTGCTACTTTTACTGAGAAACGAGCGGCGTGGTTTGGTTGCTATAGTAGTTACTTGAACCTTTATGGCTACATTTATCTCAATAGCTACGACGCCGGTCGTGGGGTACGTCGTAGTGCGCCGTAAGGCGCACGGCGCGTTTAAAAAATGACAATGAAAAACTCAACCAATCCGTGGAAATATGTACAAGCTGATGCAGATGGATTAGAAAATAATCCCTACTTGAATCCCTCACGGAAACCTACAGCAGAACCAGCACCTTCACCTAATGCTGTGGCAGCTTCTCCTCCTGTTACTGTTTCAACTGTTGGTAACTTTATGCACTTAGACAATATTTTCTGCGTAGATGCAGATGGAAAGGTGTTTGAACATTATGCTGATCTGGCTGTCAGTAAAGACATTTTTAGGAACGGAGCAAGTCAAATAAACTTTACACCTTACCAAGCTATTGTGCATTGTCAGGGACAAGGATTATTTTTGCCAAGCATGGCTTTGACCCGTAATATTGTGGCAGCGTTATTCCAACATGCAGTCAAACTAGAACAGAATGGCAGTTATACTACTCTCGATTTGGAAGCTAAGAAAGTATTAGACCAGTATAAAGATCACGGCTCTGGTTACGGTTGGCATGCTCAGAACACAGTGATTAATTATGGAACTCAGAGAATCATCCACTATCCTTATGATGTAGATTTTCCTACTCATGGTGGTACAAGTAACATTAACTCTTTTAGTCCAAGAACAGAATTGCCATTCCAAAAAGTTAGTGGAATATGGCCTGTAAAGAAAACACTAGAAAATATGACTTTAGAAGATGGTTTGAAACACCCGCTCATATCTAAATTCGTGAAACAATTTACCGGTTTAGCTGATCCATCTATACTTATTCAAATAGGACAGTATTTTCAAAAACCTACTAAAGTTTGGTTCCCTACTAATCCAGTGAACGCAGAAGATTGTACCGAAACCCGTGCGGCGTGGTTTGGTTGCGATAGTAATAACTTATACCTTGATGGCAACAGCTATCTCAGGTACAACGACGCCGGTCGTGGGGTACGTCGTAGTGCGCCGTAAGGCGCGTCGCCGTGAGCGAGTCGAAGATGAGCTCTAGCAAACAACAAAAAAAATGATACAAAAGGTAAATCTCAATCAGAACAATTTAAGCAATTCTGAGGTAGATAAAACTTTGACTTCCTCTTGCCGTTTAAGCGCTTTATCATTTGACCACAGCGTGCAAGCATGTTTCAAGGCTACGGCGAAGTATTCAACATCATTCGGGTCAGGACAGACAGCTATGGCTTTGGGAAGAAATGTTTCAAAATCAGAAAAGGGGATGAAATTTATTCTCGCAGATAATATATTTAACGCTAAGTCAAAGTTACCAGGATCTAATCTTGATTTTTTAATAATCTCTTCTTTATATTTTCCTATCTCCACTTTGAGTATTTCTGGGGCAAAAAGATGCATCTGCTCTGAGAAAAAAAGTTCAGTCGTCTTTGTACCAGAAGCAATTAGACAGGATATTACTACATTGGCATCAACAACTAAATCCATTCAGTACGACCCTGGATGTCCTTTCTTGAATCGCTCATGCATAGACTTATTAACTTTCCTTCCAAGTTCCAAGGCATCTTTCTCAGTCAATCTAGATTTAGCAGTGATGGATTTTAAGATAGCTAATTGGGCTACTTTTTCTCTGATGGCTGCTCGAGCTACTTCTGACCAATTCATCTCTTTGAACTCATCCATCTCATGTTTCAAATCTTCAGGCACTGATAAGGTTATTGTCGGCATTACGTCTTTACCTCCTCCACAGATTATATTTAATACAGTTAATACACATAACTTATTTAAATGTTCCGCTGGTTAAAACAGAAAATGACAAACACAAATCCATGGAAATATGTACAAGTTGATGCAGACGGATTAGAAAATAATCCTTATTTGAATCCTGCTCTGAAACCAACCCCGCAGACTTCACCAGCTCATAACGCAGAACCCGCTACACCAGTTACGGTTACAAATCTTGATGATTTTCTGGTTTTACAAAACCTTACTTGCGTAGATGCAGATGGAAGGGTGTTTGAGCATTATCCGGAATTACGAGTACGAAAAGATATTTTTCGTAATCCTCAAGGCGGGCAAATAAACCTTAGTTCTTATAATTGGGCGGTTCATTGCGAGCAAAACGGATTATTTTTACCAAGCTTTGCATTAACTTGTAACATTGTTGCAGCGCTGTACAAAAATAGGACTAATCCTTATGCAAATGCACTCTTACAACAATACAATAACTACGGCAGCGGCTATGGTTATCATGCACAAAATACAATTATCAATTATGCTGCGGAAGAAGCGATTCATTATCCTACCGCAGCAGATTTCAATCAAACAGCTGCAGTTAATGTGGCTTTCCAAAGAAAAACCAGCCGTTTTGACAAAGTAACTTTGCAAGACAGCCTTCTGGAAAATGCACTTAAAGACGCTGCTCACACTCGTTACGTAAAACAATTAACTGGTCTTGCTAATCCTGCTGATCTTGTTGAGATAGGAAAATACTTTGGCAAGCCAGCGAAATTGTGGTTTCCTTGGAACGGTCAAGCCGGCGCTACTTTTAATGATAAACGGGCGGCGTGGTTTGGTTGCAATAGTAATTACTTAAGCCTTAATGGCAACTACTATCTCAATTACAGCAACGCCGGTCGTGGGGTACGTGGCGAGCGACAGCGAGCAGGAGCGCCCGCAGGGCACGTTGCGCAAAGATCACGAGCTTCCCAGACTAAGAAAAAAGTTTTAAAAAATACAACTGGTCGTGCCAAATGAACGCTCCAACCAATCATAAATCACTGGAAGAGCATCTGCAAAATCTAGTGCGAGCGCAAGGTTCTTCTAGCCAGGTTTCCGTCACTCCTCTCCGTAAAGGCGGCTCTTTGCAGGCCAGAATTGACCTTACTGATTATCATATCTACTTTGAACTGCCTCAAGGCTGGGATCCGGCTAATCATAAAAGAATTAAACAATTTGCCGGGAAATTGAAAATCAAAGATACTCTTCAAAAAGTATGTGATGATGTTGCGTTGCATGAAGTAGGGCATAACAAATTACGGGACGATGAACATGGTCTCGGCGTACCTGGAGATATGCAAGGAAAAGAAATTACCCTTGATGGGGTAAGCAAAGCAATGAAAGAAGCCGGAAGATTCTCCGTGCAAGGAGTCTTATATCTGGAAAATCTTATTTCTGATGTCATCAATAATCTGAATTGCACTAATTATTCTAAATTCAATGGTGTTAACATGTTCTTTGCAGAACAAGGAGAAGTTAATCGTGAAAAATATTCCCCCTTGTATGAAGCCTTTGTCAAACTAAATATGTGCCTGTGGGGTTCTCGAAGGCAAAGAACATTGGTCAAGCATTATTATACTGATAAAAAAGAAATTGATGAAGTTGTACGTTCCTGCATCCAAGAAGTAGGGATCACAAAAGATAGAAAACATAATCTTCAATTGCTATTTAACAGACCACAATGGCGTCACACTTTCTATACCTTTGCGAAGCATTTAGTGAAACTGATGGGCCAGAATGCCCCGGAAATATTATTCGGCTCAGGCAATGGGGGAAAAGGATATGTAGTTCCTGCTCGATTTGACGATGGTACTGGAGCGGGCGCATTTGATCCTGAAAAAGTTGATGACCCTCTTCTGAAGCGTGTTCTTGACAAAGACCACTTAAAAAAAATCATGTTGCGCCGGAATCAGCAAGGAGAGGATGTTCCTGCCTTTGTTGAAAACTGGAGAGCGCTGGATTATTTCTATCAAGGATTAGCTTCCGAGCTGTACATTAAAGCAGAGACTCCCAGGAAAGGACAGCGCATGCCCATCGCCCCAGTACAAACCAGACAATTTGATTCTGACAAAGATTCTTTAGATAATATTTTATTCGGGAAAATTATTCTTGATGAAGAGGGTAAACCTTCCTTTACCGTTCCTCGTGGTTATGTTGAACATACTGCCCGATATAAATCAAGTATTACTAACTACCCCGAATTGAATATAGCAGTATTAGATAATTCCGTAAGTATGACTGCAGCTGCGAACGCCAAAGGAGTAGGTAGAAAAAATATTGTTCCTTGGGGCGACAATAGTAAATATCATTATGCTTTGTTGGCGTATTACGGAGTAGAAAAAGCGCTTCATCGCATGGGTGTAGGAATAAAAACACGATATAATCTTGTAACCTTCTCCTCACGCACGGAAGCAACTGGAGAAAAGAGCTATGAAGATAGAACCGCTATCAAGAGACGCATTCTTGAACCAGTATTCGGCGGCAGCACCAGTATTGATACTGCCATTTTGGCTCGTTCTGCCTACGAGTCAGGAAGTGTACTGATGACTATCAGCGATGGTGATATTCAAAATTGGAATAATGTTAAAAATGATTTCAAACGTATTATTGCAGATAAATTTTATGTCCACTTTCAGATAGGCAGCGATACCCAAACTACTAAAGACTTAGAAAGCTGGGGTGCTACTGTTGTAAAAATCTCTGATGCAGCAGAGATGCCAAAAAGAGCAATTGATATAACTAAACGATTTTATCAGAGCCACAGCGCAGGTGAATTAAGATGAGCACAAATCCCTGGAAGTATGTACAAGTTGATGCAGATGGATTAGAAAATAATCCTTACTTGAATCCTCCTCCAAAACCAGCCCTGCCGATTCCACCAGCTCATAACGCAGAACCCGCTACACCAGTTACGGTTACAACTCTCGATGATTTTCTGATTTTACAAAATCTTACCTGCGTAGATGCCGATGGAAGAGTGTTTGAGCAGTATCCAGAATTACTTGTACGAAAAGATATTTTTCTGAATGGAGCGAGTCAAATAAACT
>CAYIZT010000045.1:4171-8376 GCA_964368095.1 uncultured Methanosarcinales archaeon | reverse complement strand
TTTTCAAGCCTCGCTCTTTAGAGCGAGGTGAGACGCTTTCCCGCACTTTCATGACTTATTCTTTAAGAAAAAGTACTTTGTAAGACCGTTCCGGCAAAGAAGTTGAACAACAGCATCACTAATGCCGCGATGAAGCAATATAAGACCGTGCTATTGATAAGATTTTTTCCTAAAGAATAACGTTCTCCTAATTTATCTGCGCCGTTCTCGATGCCGTTGCTTAGCACAGTCAGGATATAGCCTATCTGCACCACATAAATACCAACTATGACCTGAAAGTGAAAAGTAGGGATGCCGATACCAAAAATAGTCAATAGATCGGTAAAGCCGCCTGCTGCGCCTCCTGCTTCCTGAGTCGCGGTAAAAGCGCCAAGCTGTGCACTCAGTTTAGTCAAGATGGTAGAGATCATGGAAGTTATCCCTATCACGATCCCGGCGATGGCTGGAGTTAGAAATTTGGTCTGTGCCTTCATGGAAGAGATGACATCAGACATCAGATCCTGTAGTCTTTCTTCAACACGATGTATCTCTTTGATGTAACGGGACATGGAAAGCAATGCCTGAGCAGCGATTCTTGGCCCTTTACGGATACTTTCTATGAGCACTTTCATGGATGCTTCAATGACGTTGGAAGGAAATTTTACTACCGCACCAACGCGAGGATCAAACAATGATTGTTCTAAGCCCATCCCTAGAGAAGTTATATTTTGTTCTGCTAATGAAAAAAAATCGCCAGAGACAGTGCCGCGCATAGTTTCCGCTACTTTGACAAAGGCAATCTCTGCCGGCAAACCGTCGCCCAGTCGGTTCCCCAACTGAAATAATGCGGAAGAGAATTCTTCTTCCAATTCTTTGGTCTTCTGCCTTATTTTAATGACATTTTTAGAACGCAGTGAGAAGAATAAGCCAAAGGAAAGCCCTAATCCTAAAACTACAACTAAGGAAAGAAGAGAAGCACCGATGCCGTACGGTCCTATACGATCTCCGACTGCACAACCAGGGCCTACATCAGGAGGACAGACATATTCTAACATCTTCAGATTACCATTTTGATCAAACGCAAAATCCGGAACACCCAGAGAATGCATAATTAGCGGGCTGAAACCGATCAGCATTCCTACTGCAAAAATCATGATACAGAAATAGAGTGGATTTACCCAGAGGGTAAAGTTCTTACTCAGAGGAAGAGCGACATTCCGATACTTCCCAAATCCTTCTTTTTCACCGATATCTACTGCCCCGTAACCTGCCGGTCTTTTGGAAAGTATAATTCTCCCCAGATAAAAAACGCTGATGGGCAGGGTAATATTGTAGAGGACGGAAATGTAAATGGCCGACACGAAAGGATTGGAGCCTTCTCCTCCCAGAAAACTTACTACCAGCGGAAGGATCACTAACCCCAAGATAGGAAGGATTATTCCCAGCATGTGCAGCATGGTGATAGGCGATTTAAGGGAGTGGGCATAATGCAGCATGGTTTCATAAGTTCCGGTAAGGATGACATCCAGCGATTTGTCAAGCAGGGCTAGACGACGTTCCTCTGATGACTCAAACAGCGAAGATTCGATCAGATGGAATGATTCGACAAATTCAGCGTCCCATTCTTTCCAGACCAGCAGATATGCGTCAGCAGAAGCGCGGATGGTGCTGTATTTTTCAGTTTCCACGTCCCATAGTATCTTGCGAAAATCCAGAGAAAGAGGAGGCTCAAGATGATCCGCCGCGAATTCGATAGCACGTTCTAAGTTGGAAGTGTGACGCATATAAGTAACTATGTAAAAAATGCTTTGCACCATCTGGTTTGATGCTTTCATACGCCAGGTATTGGCCATGAAATCAGGAACTCTCTGCAGGGCAGGGATCATCAGCAGGCCTGCGACCAGAAAAAAGATTACAAAGAAAAACATGCCAAAGATGCCGAAGGTGATCAGTGAGCCCAACACGATAGTTATAAGAGGAAATAAAAATGAAAGAGCGATCACTCCGGAAGGATGGACGTTTAGATGGCATAGATCAAGATTTTTCTGCATCGCTGCTGCTTTTACAGGATCGACAGATAATCGCATGATATTATCCGCAAAATTACAGGCTTTCTCGTAAAAAGAATAGTGTCCGGGATAGAGTTCGCTTTTGAAATCAGAATATTCCTTAGTGGTCACTTTAGAGGAAGCAGGAGAAAAGCCACCAAATTCTCCGGCGATCCGTGACTTGTATTTTTCTAATAAATCCTGATATTCACGCTGATCCATCTATCTTCTTTCAGATAGAAGAGATGAACGTTTATTAAGATTTCTCTATAACGATCTTACGCTGAACCTGCTTTGCTTTCTAGTTTCAAAGATACTTTCAAACCTTCAAAAGCCAGATCGATCTCCTCATCGGTCCAGCCGGTGTGCTGTTTCAAGATTTGACGGATGTCCGCATCAGAAGTTCCCATCTTTTTTTCTTTCCTTACCCATTGTTTCAGTTCATTGATGTTATAGGCTACTTTCTTAGGAACAAAGAAATGGATTATTAACAAAATTATTACCGCAAGCACAATGGCAGCTAAAACTCCGAGAATATAAAATTTGTAGTTTTCCCATAATTTAGAAATAAAATTCTGCTCTACTGCAGCTGATTTAGAGACATATGGTGGAGGTAGTTGGACCGATATCTGGGCCGGCTGCGGGGAAGGATCAATCTGGGTGCATCCCTTTTCTAAAGCAGGTTTATTATATGTAGTTCCGCATGAATTTTCGTCATAACAAACTCTGTTTTGCTTACCTGCGCTGCATTCTGCCCATACCGAACATGTCCATGATTCCTGACAGACTTGACCAGATGAACCTCCCGATGAACCACCTGATGAACCTCCAGAAGTTTCTACCGTAGCAGTTCCTTCAGTTGGTGTTGCAGGCGGCGTAGTTGATGCAGATTGTTGAGCAACTGTAATGCATCCAGGCGCATCAACGCAAAAATTAGTTTGTGCTACTCCATTGGTGCAAGTCGCGGAGACAGTATACTTTCCGTCCGCGGAATCGGAAAGCGTATTATACGAAGCGACCCAGCTTCCTTCACTGTTTCTAATATCTACTATCATACCACTTGGGTTAAGAAACTTGACAATAGAAGTCCCAACACAGTCGGTGATCGATATATTAACCATCTCCCCGCTGCTGTAATCTGTTTTAGAAGATGAAACTTCTACTGCTGCGACTAAAGAAAAAGAAAGTAAAAAAAGCACGATGAACAGTAAAATTTTTTTCATTTTTAAATTTATTGCGGCCTCTTGATTTGCAACTTTCCAAAGACAGAAGGATTCTGCTCTACATCAAATACTAATAGTTGCCACTCATAAATATTTTTAGAGGGATAGTTCAATATTGTAATATAGGATGCATTTTGCATCAAACCGTTTTCTATCTTTTCTAATTTTATAGAAAGGACTTTGTTATTCGGGCCGTACAAGACAGTGTACGCAGTGATCTCGTTGCTGAAGCTTTCAGTAGCATTTATTATTGCGGAAAAAATACCATTGTCTGGCTTAAGGAATGTAAGATTTATCTTCTTTCCTTGCCCAGTCATGCTTCCTTCCAAACACATCCCACCAAGACAAAACTGGCCTGTGGCGCAAAGTACAGGTTGAGTGTACTCTGAACCATCAGAATTACACTGCTTGATAGCGTTCGTTCCTTCACAGTCATATCTGTTAGGTTCGCAGAAAGTTTGTGTTTGCTGCACTTGCTCTAACTGGCAGGTTGAAGAACAGCCATCACCATTTAAAACGTTAGTATCATCACATTGTTCTCCAGCGTTAACTACACCATCACCGCAAACAGCAGCAAACTGCTCTATCAGGCAGCTGCTTGAACAGCCGTCACCACTGTCGAGATTGCCGTCATCACATTGTTCAACACCGGAATAACCAAAACCATCGCCACAGACAGCGTTCTTACAAAGATTAGTACAGGCATCATTACTAAATAAATTCCAGTCATCGCATTCTTCCCCTGCTTCAATAATGCCATTGCCACAATTAGCAATAGCTAATATCGATTCGCAGGTACTTGAACAACCGTCTCCATCAACAGTATTTCCATCATCACATTGTTCTCCGGTTTGTTTAGTACCATCACCACACTGCTCTATCTGGCAACTGCTTGAACAACCGTCACCGCTGTCGAGATTGCTGTCATCACATTGTTCAGTCGCCTGATTGATAA
>CAYIZT010000045.1:0-4071 GCA_964368095.1 uncultured Methanosarcinales archaeon | reverse complement strand
CCGTCACCGCTGTCGAGATTGCTGTCATCACATTGTTCAGTCGCCTGATTGATAACACCATCGCCGCAAGTAGGAACTTTAACTTGAACAATAGGATCTTCTTCTGTAGTAACTTGATCTACATTACTAGAACTATAAGCGTTAAAGTTATTTAAGTTAAATTCATAATCCCCATTGGCAAGGCCTAAAAAGTCTATTTGTGCTACTTCAACAGAACCTGATTTTCCAAGCGAAATGTCGAAGGTTTGATATCCAAAACTAATTGCATTCTCAACTGAACTACACGCATTATCATATAATGGTATTTCCCAGTTTAATAGACTAGTGACACTTATAACATCAGCACAAGTCATGCCTGGAGGCAAAAATAATTTAAAATTAACGTTGTATACTGGAATGTTTCCGACGTTAGCCTTTATTTTTAATGAGAATGGCTGATTTTCAGAAACAGTGCTTGGAATAAGTTCTGCCCCACCAGAATTCAGTGTGTCTGTAAAGTAAGCCTTCCCCACCAATTGGTCTGAGAATAGTAATAATAAAGATAACGCTACCACTGCCACAATAGCAATAATCCCGATGATAAGCAGCTTGCTGACTTCCCCAGCGTTAGTAAGCGGGTGTGCCTCAGAGGTATGCGGCGGTAACATCTTGTAGACTTTTTTTACTCTTCTCATAGTTTATACCTTCGAGAAATTTGACCATTAATACCATTACAAACTGAAGAATCTGCTAAAGATAAACTCACCGATTGAGTTTGCACTAATAGATTAACTAGGGACATCCTAAATAACACTTTATTTTTGAACATACTAAATCACCATAACTTTTTTACTCTTTAAACTATACATTTTTGTTGTTTATATACTTTACGTCATTTGAAAGAGAAAGGTTTATTAACACCTGTTAAATATATTTAACACATGTTAGAAATACTTAACATATTAGGGCCGTTCTTGGAAGACAACTATAGATCAATCTCCGTCAGGGAATACGCAAGATTAGTAAAGATTAGTCCGCCTACTGCTTCCAAACTCTTGAAAGAGCTTACGAAAGAAGAATACCTTCAGCAAAGAGTAGAAAGAAAACACCTATTTTTTACTCTTAATATAGAGAATGAGGTAGCGATCGATCTTTGCAGGCTTTACTGGAAACAAAAGCTGCACAAATTAAGCCAGGAATTTCAAGCTAAATTAACTGGCGCTACCGGAATTTTATTTGGCTCATTAGCGAAGGCTGAAGCAAAATCTGATTCCGATATTGATCTTGCGATCTTCACCTCTGAAAATAAAGCAATAGATCTAAAACCTTTTGAAAAATCATTGGGAAGAAAAATCTCTTTATATTGGTTCAAATCGTTTAGTGATGTTAAAAACGAACATTTACGCAATAATATTTTAAATGGAGTAATCCTTTTTGGTAAGTTGAAGCTGCCATGAATTGGAATATGTGTTTACGGCAAAGAGAAGCAAAACCGATAAAGCCGGATACAGAGATGGCTACCTCGTTAGAAAAAACAAGCGCAAACAAAGTATTTTCCTCACAACTTTTAGAGCTCAAAGAGGAAACTGTCGCATCAAAAATATCATTACATTATGATTCTGTTCGAGAATTGTTGGAAGCGATCGCTTTGCATCGAGGTTTTAAAATTTACAATCACGTATGTTATACCGGCTTTTTGAAAGAGATAATGACAGAAACAGAATTAGCTGAAGAATTTGATGAATTACGAGTTATTCGGAACGACATCAATTATTATGGGAAAGAAGTCTCCATCATAGAAGCAAAAGAAGTGTTGAAAAGATTAGAAAGCCTTAGAAAAAAACTGTTGAAGATCACTTCTGCTTCTTAAACGCAGACTTGATATCTTTTTCTTTGCCAGTTTCTTGCGGCCTTCCGACCTTTCTGGTCCCACTCCAATTGCAGGTTGTTCAGCAAGTTTTTGAAAAATCACATGGCTACTTCTTTACTTTTCAAATGGTTACGCCTCTCCAATTCTCGCCAGGTGTCAAAGTCGAGATATGTATTTGCTTGACACCATATTCTACCAATTCAGCTGAAACGGCGACGCACCGCCTATTGCCACTTGATCCACCTGCATCCATTTTCCCCCTCCCTGCCCGTAGGGTACTCCGTAGACACTGAAGAGCGTTGGAATAAGCTGAAGAGGGTCGCCACTCCATACGGCCGTGCTCACGAGCGACCCGACGTGAATCGTGTTGGGCGGTCCCCCTCCGGTGCTGTACAAAATCGTCGAGTCGAGCTTGCCACTATCCGCCTTGAGGTCGATTTTCTGAATATCGAGGACACCTTCTTTGATTAAAATAACCTTTTCGCGGGGATTCACTGCCTCTACCTGGCCAACAATCAAGTTCATCGGTCGCATCGTCGCGGGGGCGATATCGTGACTTAGCACCTGCGCGTCAAACACCGAGAGCGAGGAATTCTCCGAATAAACTTTATCAATGCGAGCCTGGGCACTGACTGCCAGAATATCTGCGCAGTCGTCAATCCACGTGCAGATAGATTGATTCAGCCGCCATCCGCATTTGACTGGGTCGGTACACGGTGGCTGGTTCCTGGCCAATCCGTTGTTCACCCCCTCGTAACTCTTGATCCAGAGATTCTTGGTCATGAAGAGATACAGACCGCTCCCCCCAGATTCCCGGGAGACAATCTTGTCGATCGTGACATTGGTGATGTACATATCCTTGGAGGGATCGGCTTTGTCGGAGATCGACCCCTGAATTTTCAACCCCTTCAAAACACCGCCTTCGGAAATAATCTGGCCGAAATGGAGGTTTCGGCTTGTCCCCTGGATCTTGACCGACCAGTCGCAATCTTTCGTGTAAATATCCTCAAACTCCGAATCCTGAACATCAATGGTCATCGCGTTTGGATTGGTACACCAGAAAAACCAGCACGCCCCGAGCGCCGGGTCCGCTGGTCCGTCCGCCCGCTCAAAATCCAGCGCCCGAAGAATCTTAATCCCCTTCGCATGAACATTCTTGCCTTCGAGATGGAACCCCGGTCCTCTTCCATAGTCAATCACGAGGTCATCCACCAATGCCGTATCCACCTTGAGCCGAAGCCCCGTGCCTAAATAATTTTTGATTGTCACTTTCTTTAAAGTCAGGTTGCTCACACCATCCAAGTAGAGTGTCGGTGTGTATACTATGCCGGACGCGCCCAATTCCTGCATTGTTTTAGGAAGCAATTGCTCGTCGACGTTCCCGTCGAGAGTGCCGTTAGTGATCGTGATTCCGATATCGACCTTGGGTTCAATCTCCGGGGTGCCCAGACTGCAGTAGTACTGTTTATGCAGATTGAACATGGCCCGGTTCATGATAATCGACCGGTTTGTATTTTTTTTCAGCTTGAGCGTACTCCCCTTGAGATCGATCTCCTGACCTGAGGAAACAACGAGCGCGCCCAAGTTTGCGTAGACACAGTTGCCGGATTTACTGGCGCCGACGAGATAAATATCGTCTGCGGAATTTCCGAACATACTAAAGCCCGTATCCAACACCTTCTGAAGTGGAGCCCAATCGTCATTAACACCGTCGGCCAAGGCACCGGCCACCTTCATATTCAGCGTGCCGCTATGAAGTCTCCTGAAATAGTGAACCCCCAGCTTTGCCTTCACCACCAGAAGACCATCATCTTTTTCACCTAGGGCGAGTGCCCCGTCCTTTTCGAGCCAGAACCAACCTTGGCCTCCGTCGTTCTCAGCAATATAGCCCAGCAGGTGGATAAATTGACTCTCCAATGATGTGACATCCAACTCTTTCAGCGCTCCGAGAGTAGGGACGGTCAGTGAGGACCCGGGAATCTCATCAAGGTAATCCGGAAAATCGTGTCCAAACTCTGAAGTCTTTAAGTAACCAATGAAGGTAAAAAACGGAGGCCTTGCCGAAGGAGGCGAGACGATCTCGGAGGGTACTGGAACTTTGCATATGTTAGTACAGCTATCAGTGTTGACAGTATTTCCGTCATCACATTGTTCAATTCCCTGGACCAGAGCATCTCCACATAAGTGCGAGTAAGAAACCTCAAGCCAGACTGCTGATACAT
>CAYIZT010000044.1:0-8662 GCA_964368095.1 uncultured Methanosarcinales archaeon | reverse complement strand
GATACTTTCTACCGACAAACCAAATTCATCTTTCAGATTCAGATACATAGCTTCACAGATAAATGGTGAAATGATACTGAACATTTTCAATGATTCCAATAACACCTGCCCGATAGCATAGACACTGGCTCCTTTTTCTTCATCAGTTCCGGAAGTGCTTTTCTCCCTGATCATCTGGATATAAGTTCTTGACAATTCCAAGAATAATCCTTCCATTGGAGCGATAGTTTCATCTAAGCGGTATTCTTCTAAAAGCTTAGTAACTTCTTTAACTACTGAATGCAGACGCGAGAAAATATATTTTTCTTCCAAGGAAAAATTCTTTTCCACGACGGCAGCTTTCAAGGAAAAAGGATTTAATTTTGTTTCTGCTGCAAGAGTCATCAGGAATTTATGGGTGTTCCATAACACGGTCAAGCTGCGGACTTTAGCTTTGCATTCTTCAAAAGTGAAATTTATGTCCTGGCCGGATTTATTCTGGCACATGTAAAAGCGCATGATGTCAACACCGTGCTTATCGATCAGTTCATAGGGCGAGATGACATTTCCCAAACTTTTACTCATCTTCTGGCCTTGGAAATCATTAAGCATGCCATACACATAGACATTCTTGAAAGAATTTTTACCAAAGTAGATATAAGAGACTATGGAAAGCATGCTGAACCATAACCTAGTCTGTTCTTTCGCTTCAGAGATGAATTCAGCAGGGAACCAGTCTTTTATTTTCTGCGGATCGTTATCCAGGCAATTCCAGCTGGCAGTACCTGCATCCACCCAGACGTCGATGACGTCGGGAACACGAGCCATGCGCTGCTTACATTTACTGCAATTGATATTCACTTTGTCTATCCAGGGAAGATGAAGATTTGGAGGCAGAGTTCCTGCTTCTTTTTTTAATTCCTGCCGGGAACCTATTACCTTAAAATCACCGCATTTTGCACAGCGCCAGATAGGAAGAGGCGTCCCCCAATAACGCTGGCGGGAGATGGAATTATCTTTAAGATTGCCGACCCAGGACTCATAAGCATTTTTGGCTGTTTCTGGAACCCAATGGACTTTTTTGTTACCCTGCAACATTTTCTCCCGTAAGTCCTCAACTTTGAAGAACCATTGGTGGGTTATCCTGAATACCACCGGATTGCGGCACCGCCAGCAATGAGGATATTCATGTTCTACCTTAATTTTTTTCAGCAGAACATTTTCTTTTTCTAAAGCGTCAATAAACTGGGGATCATTTTCCTTTGCTCTTAATCCAGCAAAAACTTTCATCTCATCAGGCATTATCCCCCTCTCATCGACAGGATTGAATGGAGGTATATCATAAGGTTTACAGGCTTGCTGGTCTTCTGGACCGCAGCCTGGTGCAGAATGGACTAATCCGGTACCGGAACTGGTATCAACAAACTCTTTACTGAGAATGACTGTGTGCACATTGGGATGTTTCTTTTTAAGCTCAGCGTAAACGGGAATTTTTTTCTCGAAAGGATGCGTATATTCTAATCCTTCTAACTTCATGCCCCTAAATTCTTCAACGATCTTCGGTTCTTGACCGTTGATGAGTGAAAGTACCTTGCCGGCAAGTTCTTTAGCTAAAATCCATCTCTCTTTCCCGACTTGAACTTTAACATATTCGATCTCCGGTCCGACCATCACCGCCAGGTTGAAAGGTATAGTCCACGGAGTGGTAGTCCAGACAATTAAATATTCATCACTTTTCTTTTTTAGAGGGAATTTTACATATATAGAAACATCTTTTACTGTTTTGTATTCACATTCATGCTTGGCGACAGCGGTTTCACAATATTGGCACCAGGTAAGCACCTTTTCTCCAAAGTACAGCCTTTCGCTCTCCCATGCTTTCTTGATCAAAGCCCATTCCCCTTCCATAAATTCAGGTTTCAGAGCCATGTAAGGATTAGAAGTATCTACCGTGACCCCCATGCGCTGTAGGTCTTTAGTCATCACTTCAGCCATTTCTAAACAGAATTTTTCACATTCCTGCATGAATTTATCTAGACCAAATTTAAGGATGTCCTCTTTAGTCTTTAATCCGAACTTATCCATCACTTTGTGTTCGGTAGGCAAACCATGTACATCAAAGCCATTCCTATCCCAGACGTTTAAACCCTGCATGCGCTTATATCGCAGAGCGATATCTTTCAAGGCATAATTCCAGGTATGTCCCAGATGGAATTTACCGGAAGTATAAGGCGGTCCATCTAAGAAATAAAATTTCTTGCCCTTCTTATTACGCTGGCGCAAAGAATCGATGATCTTGTTTTTTTTCCAGAAGTCCAGTATCTGCGGCTCTAATTGCTGCGCATTATATTCCTGGTATTTCATAAGCGTGAAGAAGAAGGAACTGCTTTAAAAATATTCTGCTGTTATTTGCTTATTAGAAAAAGTCGCCGCCATGGCCAAGATTGCAACGAGCTATGCTATTCGTAAGACAAAGTTAAGTTACTTTTTCCTTACCGTCTGCTTCGAGAAAAAGGCGAAGGTGCAGGCCAAGGTTGCTGTAAAGCAACTCGAGAACGTAGTGACCCTAGCGACTTTTTGAGATTTTCTACTAAGCCGCTATTATTCAATAAGCTGCCCGGGCTTATGGCTTTAGGATAAGCACGTTTCCGCGCCCTTTTTTTATCTTTTCTATTTTACCTTTATGTTCCAGTTCAGTAACAATAAGGCTTACTTTTGCTTCAGAAAGGTACATCATCTCTTTTCGCAGCTCCTTCTGGTTGATCCGGCCATCATGTTTTTTTATGATCTCCAAGGCCTGATCAACATATCCCGGCTCTTTGGCCAGTTCTTCTTTATGCTGCTCCATGGTCTTGTGGCTTTCTTTTTTGATCCTTTTTCTGAAAGCCCAGAGAGAGCCATATTTCTTCCTGGTATAGATTATTCTTGCTAAGCGCAAGGCAAAAATTATTCCGGCGATGATCAAGGACCATAATCGAAGCGGATTCTCTTCCGTCTCAAGAGGAAGTTCCTGCTGGGTTTCCTGCCATAACTCATCTTCTTCAACAAAGTCAGGTAAAAGAAAAAGGTCTAATACATATTCTCCGTTATCGGAGGCAACTTCCACCGGCTCGGTGATAACGTACAGTTCATTTTTTGCAGTTAAGGTATACTTGCCCGGAGAAATATCAAAGGAATAACTGCCATTTTTGGCCAGATATTTTTGCTGGGGGATATCATCGACTCTCGCTGGAGCGCTATTAACTTCCACCAATACATCTTTTGCCAGATCCAAGTTTTCATCGTATATGCTTCCCTTGAGAGTAGCAGCTGAAGCTATAGGAAGTAAGAGCAGCAGGAATAAGATTAAGGTAAATCTTTGCTTCATAATCATATATACTCTAGAACAATATAAAAAGATATCGGGGAAATTTTAATTCACCGAGATATACCGAACGAGTACTTCATCAAGATTAATCTCTTTTGGCCGCATATTCATCGCATCCCAATAAGTTGATTTTAAACTGTATCCTGCAAACCATAATGCTTTCTTAAAACTATCAACTGGTGGTAAGCAACCAACTCCTTGAAGGACACCTATACTTTGGTCATCAGCAACAAATAAAGAATCTCCCAAGAAATCAGGGCTGCTTTCTGTCCATCTTGAACTATCAAAGTAAGTATCTATTTCGTCTGAAGCATCATAAACCGCCACTAAGCCTGGAGCCAATTCGGCCATCCTTTTAGCTTGACATTTTGGATTTCTCATACAATAAGCAAAAACTTTATCGATAAATATATTATCCATTTTTATTCCCTTCGCCGTTTGATGTTAATGTAATCACTATTTTCTTTAAAAAGATTATCCAATATTTTGAGAATATTATTGCTAAACCTTCCTAAAGTTTCGTAAAGTTTCCGATAAAGTATTTTTGAAAGTATGTTTAAAAAGAAGTTAAGCCGGGTAGTTCTCAGAAAAACATATGGAGGTCATAATATGACATCACTAAAACAAAAATTAATCGTAATCTTGGTGGTAAGCTTGTTTATGTTAAGCATCTTGCCGGTAGGATTGGCAGATGAAGGAAAAAAAGTGCTAGAATTTGAATCAGATGAAGAGGAATCAGATGCAGAAGATGACGCAGATGATGATAATGAAGTAAATTCGGAATCAAAGTCCGAAGTAGAGACTGAAGATGATGACTCTGAAGATAAGGAAAAGGAAGTTAAGTTTGAAGTTAAAAACAAAACCAGAGTTAAAAATGGGTCTCTTAAAAGAGAAATAAAACAAAATGCAGAAGTATTGAAAATCGCCCGTGAGCGATTGGAAGAAGCAAAAGAACGGTTTAAGAATGCAACGGAAGACCAGCGTGAACACCGCCAGAAAGTATTAGATCTGGATAAAGCAGTAAAGCGCTGCAATCCTAAAAATGATGATTGTGCTTTATTGAAAGGAGAATTACGGGTAGGGGTGAAGAACCACTTGCTTAAATCAGTGCAAGTAGTGCAACGCTCTTTAGAGAAATTGACCAAAACAGTAGAAAAGATGGAAGACCTGTCTGAAGAGGAGAAGGAGTTCGCTTTATCCTTAGTCGCAGATCTGCAAGCAGAGTTGGACACGCAAAAAACAAACATTGATAGTTTTACCAATGAAACTTCACAGGAAGATATCAGGGCGGCCATCAAAGACCTGAAAGAATTAAATCAGAAAGCGCACAAGATGCAAAGAAAATTAGTTGGCTTATTGGTGAATGCTAAGCTTAACGTCTTGGTAGAAAAGAATGCAGAACTCCAGGCAGGGATGCAAGCACGCATAGATGCCTTGGCAGAAACTGGCGCAGATGTATCTGAACTGGAAGCAATCCTTGCTGAATTCGAAGCTAAATCCGCAGAACTGGAACAGGATTTCAAAACTGCTCAAGAAAAGTGGATGGAAGCCAAAGACGCAGAAGACTTTGACCAGTTCAACCGTGAACTGCGTGAAGCACAGCACAAGGTAAGAGAAGATCTGCAAGAGAGCAAAAAGATACTGCGGGAATTTCTTGCTAAATACAAGGAACTGACCGAAGGGACAGAAGATACTGAGGAAGAAGTACCTGAAAATGAAACAGAAGAAGATTCTGAAGGCGTGAATGAAAGCGAAGAAGCCGAAAACGAAACAGAATCTGATAGTGACGTTGAAAGCGACACTGGTGTTGATACCAACACTACCCTGCCGGACAATACCGGCGTTGAAACCAATACCTCAGTAGAAGCTAATACCAGCACTGAAGTGACTGCATAAAAGGTGAACAAAGATGAAGATGACAAGAATAATGGTTAGAATCTCGTTGTTGCTGATCTTGACAGCAGCTGTAGTAGTGGCTGGCTGTAAAGCGACTCAGCCGGAAACATCGGTTGCAGACCCTTCAGAGCAGGCCGTGGAAGATGGCTTACAGGAATTAGAAGAGATCGATTCCCTGGATGAAGAGACTGATCTTGGTCTGGAAGAGATAGAAAATATAGATTTAAAATAGATTTTTTATTTCTTTTTTCTTATTTTTTTACTTCTTTTTTTTCTTTAGTTTTTAATATATTTAATAAATTATTTTTTATCTTTGTCTTTTTTCTGATATTTAGTTACCTTGTAACCTGCTTTCTTTAAGTCATCATTGTCGCCTTGGAGCAAATGACTGAAATGCTGCTGCTGCTCTTCAATCGTCCTGGTAATATGCGCTCTTTTATTTTTCCATCCCCGTTCTTCAAAGATAGGAGTGACATACTTAGCCATATCGGTGCGGTCTTCATCTGAAAGCAAGCCTTCCAAAGCGCTGCTAGTGAGGTGTGCGGTATAATGTTGAACCGATAGTTGGCCTAAATTCTGTAATTCCTTTATCAGTTCCACTTTTTTCTTACCTTTCTGCTCTTTTATATAACTGTCATGTAAGATGTTGAGTCTTCCTTCACCGGGCAAATAGCGGGCCATCAATGTTCCTTTCAATTCCCGTAAATCCTTCTTGCTAAGCTTCGCTTCCTTCTGAGCGTGTTCAACCGTTTTTTTGTATCCATTCCCTAGTGCTTTTTGTAAGAAAGTGTCAGTATACGTTTCTAAGATTTCCGCTAATTTATCTTCATCTTCCAGTTTATCATCATCTTCTTTGAGATGCTTATCTAATTTCTTGTACGCTTCATTAAATGCACCAGGATACTCTTTCTCTTTTCCCGGTTTCCCAAAAACAGTATAGTGCGCATGTTGAGAGAAAAGAACCGCATGGATGTTATCGGAATCATGGAACTCTTCAAATTTTTTAATCCTGTCTTTAAACTCCTTTCCAGCCTTATGATGATATTTCTGATAATCAGCAATGATGTCTTCAACTGTCTTCAGTTTCTTTTTTTCCTCTTTTGTCATTTAAGCTTAGGTTAGAAACAGAATATTTAAAGATTTCTATCAACGACACTGTTAACTTATCATTGGGTGTGTCAACTGTCAACAGGACAAGCATTTGTGTAAGCAAATCTTGTCGACGTTGATGGTGCGGGGGTCACCCTCAAGTCATTTCGTTCGTGACTTTCCTTACGGAAAGCTTCGGGATGCATTATAGCACTTAACTAATGATTAATTAACCATACCCTATCAACTGGCTTACTACTTTAAAGGATCTTTAAGCAAAAGAACATAGTTTCCATCTGAAGCAGGTAAATACTTTTGAGCAGCTTCCCGGACTTGTTCCGGCGTGACTTTATCAACTTCCGTAAAGAACATTTCATAAGTACAACCGTGATCCAATTGAAACTGAATTGCGTTAATATGCCCAGAATTTGACTCAAAATTTTTTGCCATGCTATACTTGCCGTTTCTAATCAATGATTTTAATATGCCCCCTGGAATACATTCTTCTTGTAATTCCTTCATTTGTCCAAAAGCTGCTTCTATTGTTTCTGGTATTCGTGAAGCATCTATTTTACCACTGACACAAATTACTCCGGCATTGTTACTAAAATCGTAACCACCCTCAATGTAATACGCTAAACCCATCTCGCAGCTTAGTCTTTGGAAGAGATACGAGTTCGAAGAACTGCAAAGTATCTGGGCAAGCATCATTACTATATAATGATCTGAATCACCAAAGGTTGAGGTAGGGAAAGCGAACTGAAAATAGGCGCTGCTGGCACGAGGATTTTCGTGATTATACAATTCAGGGGCTGCACTATGAATAACAGTTCTCTTTTTTAAAGGAGGATTCCGTGGAAATACAATTTTGGTATTTATTCCTTCAGGAATAACACTGAATTTCTCGCTTATCAAATCTTCAATGCCCTCGGGCAATCCGCCCACTAATATTAAATCCATATTTTTTGCGTGATATCCTCGTTCATGAATCTTCCGTAAATCATCTGCGGTCGCTTTGGCAATAATTTCTTCTCTTCCCATAACGTTGTAAGCGTGCGGAGAGCTTGGGCCAAAGAGAGCCTCAACAACCATCCTACCTTCCTTAAAGCCAGGCGTGCTTTTTCGATCTGCTAATTCGCGAAGAACTCTCTGCCGTTCTTGTTCAACAATTTGCTCATCAAATCGCGGCGAGGAAACAACATCAGAAAGAAAATCAAGATATAATTCTACATCTTCTGCTAACATATCAACTGGAAAAGTAGTTTCTGAAGAGCTGGTAAAAGCATTCAGATAACCTAATGTTGAGTTTATTTTTTTAACATCACCGGGAGAATATTTTTTAGATCCACCCATCACTAATGTATGTTCTACAAAATGAGCTAGCCCTTCCTCATTAGGCAATTCATGTAAACCCCCACTATGCACCCGCAATCTTCCGGCCACGGTCTGAGTAGGAGTATTTTGCAGAGCAACAACTAAACCATTGTCTAGAGTAAATTCTCTATAACCTTTGCTATCCATTTTCATGAATATCTTAGGAAAGCTCTGTTTTATAAAGTTTACCACTAAATAGGTGCAAATAAGGCCCAAAATTACACTGACCTAAACCTCTCCATTTCCAAAGGAAATAAATATAAAGCTTTAAAAACATAGGTTAAAATTATATTTAGATCAGCTTATTATAGTCTCAGGAGGAATTGAAATGGCTAAGAAATCTAAACAACCTAAAGAGATCAAAACTGTGGAGCAAGGATTGCCTTTACCTCCTAATATGCCGACCATCCCTCCGGAGATGGAGAAGAAGCTGAAAGCGATCAAGGATAAATTAGACAAATTCAAGGAAAAAGTTCTGGATAAATTTGGAGATTATATCGTAGGCATCACCCTGCTGCCGCCAGAGAAGCTAAAAGAAGGAGAACAACCCAGAGAGAGCGAAGAAAGGCCAGGCCGTGCCATGCCTGAAGTTCCCGGCACAGCACAAGAGAAAAAGGAAGGCGATGAAAATAAGATCCATCTTTTAGTGGTGGTAGATGACACCACTTCACAGAAGATGACCAAAGATGAACTGTTCAACAAATTCTCATCCGCAATCAAACAATTGGCAGAAGAAGTGGATAAAGAGATTACTCCCCAATGCGCATTACTGACCGACTTATGGCAGAACTGCTATGATGCAAAGTATGATCTAAACCGCCTTATCTCCATGAGCGCGCCCCTGCATGATACGGGTATGTTGGCCGCAATCAAGATTGCGGAAATCCATAAGAGCATGGTCATCAAGAAGTTTGAGAAATATAAGATCGGAAGAGCACACGTCTGAACTCCAGTCAC
>CAYIZT010000043.1:0-8761 GCA_964368095.1 uncultured Methanosarcinales archaeon | reverse complement strand
TATTGGTTGAACTATCTTTTTAACCTCTTAAACATAAAAGTATTGCTGTTTCCAAAAGTTTATATAGTGATTTTTTTGATTGGAAAGGCATGAAAAGAGTGTATGTGCCGATGGCTGCCGATTTATTACACGACGGCCATATGAATATTTTGCATGAAGCCAGTAAATTGGGAGAAGTGACGGTAGGTCTTCTCACCGATGGCGCTATCGCTAATTACAAGAGGCTTCCCTTGCTTACTTTTGAACAGCGTAAGAAAGTTATCGAAAACATACGTATGGTAAGCAAAGTCTATGTTCAGAAAGAAGATGATTATATCCCAGCCATAAGAGAACTGAAACCAGACTATTTTGTGCATGGAGATGACTGGAAGACTGGAGTGCAGACAAAAAAACGCCAAAAAGTTATAGATGTTATGAACGAATGGGGCGGCCAGGTTGTCGAGCCTGCTTATACCCGTGGCATATCTTCAACTCAATTAATCACCAAAGTAAAACAGCGAGGGATTACGCCGGATATACGGCGCAATATGTTACACCGCCTGCTTGGCGCCAAATCACTGGTGCGCGTTTTAGAAGCACATAACGGCCTAACTGGGATTATTGTAGAAAAAACCGCAGTAAAGGATGAGAATCATATTCCGCAAGTATTTGATGGGATGTGGCTTAGCAGCTTGACCCATGCAACTTCTAAGGGGAAACCAGATATCGAATATGTAGATATCACTTCCATAAGCAACACTATCAATGAAATATTTGAAGTTACTTCCAAGCCCATGATTGTTGATGCGGACAGCGGCGGGTTAATCGAGCATTTTCGCTTCACTATAAAAACATTGGAAAGACTTGGCGTTTCCGCAGTGGTCATCGAAGACAAGACTGGATCAAAAAGAAATTCACTGTTTGGGACGGAAGTAGAACAGCATCAGGATAGCATAGAAAATTTCGGTCATAAAATCTCTGAAGGCAAGAAGGCCCAAGCTTCTGACGATTTCATGATTGTCGCCAGGATTGAAAGTTTGATTTTAGGTAAGGGGCTGGAAGATGCGCTAGAGAGGGCAAAAGCATATATTGCGGCCGGAGCAGACGGGATCATGATCCATAGTAAGGAAAAATCTGCTGATGAAATGTTACAATTTTGCCAAGAATACGCAAAATTTGAAGCTAAAGTGCCATTGATCGCCGTGCCCAGCACCTATTCTACCATCACTGAGGAAGAACTGGTAAAAGCAGGAGTTAACGTTGTCATATATGCTAATCACTTATTGCGCAGTGCATATCCTTCTATGGTAAAGACCGCGGAATCAATTTTACGGAATAAGCGTTGTCACGAAGCTAGCAATGAGTTATGCATGCCCATCAAAGAGATTATAACCCTCATTCCCAACGGTGATGAGTGACTGGATCTGAAAGGTCATTGAGAAAAATTATTGAGAAAATAATTGAAAAGATAATAATCTGTTAAAAAGATAACAACGTGTTGAAAAGACAATAACAAAATAGCAGTGAGAAGAAAATGGATCATCTAAGAAAAAATGGGCGAAATCTTCAAGGAATAATTAACGATCTTAAACGCAGGCCGGAGGATGCAGCACGTGAACTCGATGTTCATGTTGAGGAGTTTAATGCATATTTGCGCGGGGAAGCAGAAATACCTCCTGAACTCATCCGGCGTGCAACCGAAGTATGGCCTGTTAATGAGCGTGATTTTTATTGCATCAAGGATGACTGTCCTGCCGGAGTTAAAATAATGCGGGCGGCAGAATCAGCGGCGAGCAGCCGGGTCATGGAAAGGGCCGGAAAACCATATTATGAGTACCGGGATACTGCCATGAGCACGGTAAGCCAGTTTCGGCCGGAATGGATCAAAGAACTTTGCGTAGTAGAAGACAATAATCCAGATAATCAAGAAGTTCAATGGAACAATGGACATTTCATGCATCAGTTTACTTATTTCGTCGGCCCGGTTAATTTTTATTACCAAGGAGAAGATGGAAAAAAGAATGTTGCGGTAATGGATACAGGTGATTCAATGTATATCACTCCGTTTGTGCCGCATACCTTCGCTACCCGTAGAAATGTTGCAGGAGAAAGCGGCCTGATCCTTGCCTTGACTTATGGGAATAAGCTGGCGGGAGAGACGCAGCAGGAATTATCTGCCTTAGGTCCTGAACTTGCAGCAGAGTATGCTCTTGATTTTTCCAGCCGTGAGAAAGCAGCCGCTTCCTTATTGCGTTTCCATCGGGAAGCCGCCAGTATCGATTATCTGGAATTACATCTGAGAGCAAGTATTTCTGTTTCTCTTTTGCGAGAGTATGAATCAGGAAATATTTTGCCAAAACATGAAGACTTGAAGAGAATAGCCAAAGCATTAAACATAGACTTAAGTGAATTATTGCCGCCGGAAGTTATAGCACAAAAAGTTGTGCTGAAGTATCATAAAAATATTGACTCCTTTAATTTTCCAACTCTCTCTCCTGCATACCAACTTGTTGACTTAGCTGGAACAAACCATCTTCCTTATTCTAAAGCATTAGAATTGGAAGTGCGGAAAGATGCAGGTGTCGATTCAGATAATCTAGATCTCAAAATCGGCTTACATCAGTATGTGTATAATATTGGTAAAAATCCGGTCGAGATAAATTGGCGTATCGGCGGACAAAATCATAGTGAATCTATCCATCCTGACGATTCCCTGTACCTAAAACCATTCATCCCCCATAATTTCCGAGGAGATGGCGGGAAGCTATTAGTGCTAAGAATCGGCGGAAGGGCTGCTGGCGAAGCGCAAAGAGAACTTTCTGTTATAGGCAGGGATCATGCTGTCCGTGCTGTTTCTGAGATCATGCCTTGGTTCAACAAGGAAGGAAAGAATAAAGTGTAAATGATAAGGTTTATTTTTTTTATCTTATCATTTTCTCATCTATCGTCCTGCTGTTTTTCAGCAGTCTTTCACGTATAGATTCAAGCAAGCCTTCTTTAAGGACGCCCTGGCGTTCTGCTAAAACAGTCCATGCCGGGCATAAAGGGTCTTCCCTAGCTTCACTATAATTATTTGGGTTGTCATTTTTCACGATCAATCCGGTGTCATAATCAACTTTAGAGTATGCAGACCGGGTTGCGCATCCCCCCTGGCACAGATCGTTAGCATACAGATCACACACTTTAGGAGAGCATACATATGTGCCGTGCCCTTTAGAAAATTCTTCTCTGTAAGCCGCCAATTCTTGGCTGCTGACTAAAGTTCTAAGTGAAAAATCCTTATCGGTTAAAACATTGCCAAAAGTATATTTCTTGGTTTCATCTTTACTAGGTGATTCTGAACAGGCAGTTATATCTCCATTTGCTCTTACATGCAGCCCAGACCTATTTCTATTGCAAGTTTTATTGTAAGTGAACGCAGACCAAGCTTCCCAGTTTACGCCGAAATATTTTGCATCAATTTTAGTGATTAAATCGTATAAGACCTTGACATGCGGCGAATGGATTCCCGCTTCTTGGTCTTCGTTTTCAGCATTGCCGCAATAATGTACCGGGACAATAGAGTGGTCAAATCTATTTTCCATGACCCACATATGAAGATCAAGCATTCCGTCAAAAGTAGTGTGATCAAGGACTGAATTGACAACTAAGCGTAATTTTGGATTTTTACCGTATCCAACATCAATCAGGTTTTGATATCCTTGCTGCATTCTTTTAAATGCTCCTACTTGATTGACTTTAAAATCCTGCAATTCTGAATTTAATGTATCTCCTTTTGTGCATAAGCCTACCTCAAAATCAGCAAATTTTCTTGCGATCTCTGGGGTAATCAAGGCTACATCATCAAAGGTCAGGATCTTTGCCTGATTATCTTTTCCGTTATAAGAATCCCTGATCATCTTGACAATCCTAAAAAAATGATCTCCTCTCTCTTTTTGCTGTCCTAAGGCAGGGTCTTTATACACCAGCGGTTCTCCGCCGGTAAGAACAAATAAACTTACTCCTATGTCTGCAGCTTCTTTGGTCAATGATTCGAGGGTGCCGAAAGGAAGATAATCCTTTTGAAATGGATCAGATCCAGCAAAACACCAGGTACATTCAAAATTACATCCTCTTGTGATCATGTAATCCAAAGAAGTAAGTAGTTTCCCTTGCTTAACCATGTCTATAAGCTTATCGGGAGCAATTCCGCCCATGCCGGGATGAAGATCGACAGTGGCTCCTCTCAAATCCTTTAGCGCTTTAACCTGTTCTTCTGAAAGATGATATATCTTCTCTCCGTCGGCGGGAGACCTTATGGGGCTTGTAAAAATAGCTTCTTTTTTATGCAAATTAGGATTAAGCAGATCTTGAAGTGTTGGTGTCATAGGCACCTTGCATGGTTTTTGTTGTACCTTTGGGCAATCTTCTTCAGGTTCAGCACCAATCACTGGAAGTGAAATTTTACTCATAGCGGTGTCGAAGGAAGTTGAGAATATTTAAATGTTAGGTTTATTTCTGCAATTCTTAGGCAGTTTATATATTTTTTTAGGACAGGGCTTAGGAAACTCGTTTCATCACTTTTATAAAAGATGCACTTCTATCCGTCTAAATGATTTCACCAGAATATTTTTTTAATCTATTAAAACAGCACGAACTTACTTTTTTTGCCGGAGTGCCAGATTCGCTGCTGAAGGATTTCTGCGCGTATGTTACAGATAATACTTTTGTCCATGATCATATCATCGCCGCTAATGAAGGTAATGCCGTAGCTTTAGCAGCAGGGTATCATTTAGCTACTGGAAAAGCAGGTGTGGTATATCTTCAGAATTCAGGATTAGGCAATTGCGTCAATCCGTTGACTTCTCTTACCGATAAGGAAATATATTCTTTGCCCTTACTGCTGCTGATCGGTTGGAGGGCAGAGCCGGGGAAAAAAGATGAGCCACAGCATCTTAAGATGGGAAAAATCACCTTACCCTTGCTGGAAACATTGGAAATTCCATACAACATAGTTCCAAACGATGAGAAAGCGATAGATACAGTAGTCCAGAAGGCGGTTCAGCATCTGCATACTATGAAAACCCCTTATGCATTAGTGGTGCCGGATGGAACTTTCAGTCCGTACTCTTTACAAAGAAAACAAGAGAAGTATTTATCTTTGACGAGGGAAGAGGCACTTAAATTGGTCATTTCATCTATAGGAGATGAGGATATAATCATCTCTACTACCGGCAAAACGTCGCGGGAATTGTTTGAGCTGCGAGAAGCTGTAGGGAAAAGTCATCAGCAGGATTTCTTGACGGTCGGCTCGATGGGTCATGCTTCAGCCATCGCTGCAGGCATCGCTTTACAGAAAAAAAATCGAAAAGTATATTGTCTGGATGGAGACGGCGCATTGATCATGCACATGGGCGTCCTCTCTACTATAGGTAAATTGCAGCCAGCCAATTTTTATCATATTGTTTTCAATAATTTTGCACATGACTCAGTCGGCGGGCAGCCTACGGCCGCAGATAATATTGATATTCCCGTCTTGGCAAAAGCTAATGGATACAAGTCAGTGATTAAAGCGGAAACGGTTGAGGAAATAAAGACGGCCATGTCTAAAATAAAAAGCGGAACAGGCCCGGCCTTATTGGAGATCCGCTGCAATAAAGGCGCCAGAAAGGATTTAGGAAGGCCTACCGAGACTCCTCTTGAAAACAAAAAAAATTTCATGAGATTTTTACAGGGATGAGCTAACATGCAAAAAATACAAAAAGAATTCATAGGTCCTGGCTGTCTTGCTAATCTGAAAATTATTCTGGAAGATGAAAATCCTTCCTCCATTTTTTTAGTCACGGGAAGAAAATCCTACTTTGAATCCGGAGCACAGGAAGTGCTTGAGCATATATTGCACTCTTACCAAGTCACTTGCTTTTCAGATTTTTCAGTCAATCCGCAGCTCGAGGATGTCAAAAAGGGAATAAGCTTATTTAGGGAAAATAACAGCGATCTAGTCATCGCGGTCGGCGGCGGTAGCGTCATCGATATAGCAAAATCGATTAATTTTCTTGCAGCTCAGCAAGGCGCACCAGAAGATTATATCACCAAGAAACAAGCTGCGCAAGTAAAACCGACATCTTTTGTGGCTATACCTACTACTGCAGGAACAGGTTCTGAAGCTACCCATTTTGCAGTAGTATACATACATAAAACAAAATATTCTCTCGCACATCAAGAATGGATGCTGCCTGATTATGTGTTCCTTGATCCAACCCTAACTTATAATCTGCCTAAATATATCACTGCTTCAACCGGCATAGATGCATTGTGCCAGGCGATGGAATCATATTGGTCTACCCAGTCGACAGAAGAATCAAAAGAGTATGCCCGGCAGGCAATAACGATAGCTTTGGACAATCTGGAAGGCGCAGTCAATAGTCCTGCTCATGAAAATAGGGAAAAGATGATGGTGGCTGCAAATCTAGCCGGTAAGGCGATCAATATATCCAAAACTACGGCCTGTCATTCTATCTCATATCCCATGACTTCGTATTTTGGAATTTCGCACGGGCATGCCTGCGCGTTGACTTTGGCAGAGATGTCGTTGTACAATGCCGAGATCACTCCTGATGAGTGCTTAGATAAGCGCGGATCTGATTATGTCAAAGCAGTCATGCAGGATTTATGTTCTCTCTTTAAGGTAAAAGACCCGCAGCAGCTGCAGCAAAAGGTAAACCGGCTTATGGACCAGATTGGTCTGGATAGAAGATTAAGCCATCTTGGCATAATCCATCCTGCAGATCACGGCGTCATTGTCGCCAATGGTTTTAATCCGGAACGTGTAAAGAACAACCCGCGAAATTTAACTGAAGAAGCCCTGCGGGAGATATTGAAGAAGATAAGCTAATTTCAATCTGTTTCCTAAAACCTATAGAAAATAACATTAATATCCGTTAAAATTTAATCCTGGAATGTTATTTTCTAATAAGCAAATAACTTTAGATTTGCTTTTCGGAGTACCGAAAATTAAAGTTATTTGCTATAATTCCATAAGCTTCTTAAATCATTTATGAATAGATTTCATCATGGAAGAAATTAGGGAAAGAGAAAAGATGATCATCACCATCGACGGTTCTTCATGGACCGGAAAATCTACTTCGGCAAAAGCACTTGCCAAGCTGCTGGGATATCAATACCTAAATACCGGATCGATGTTTAGAGCAGTAGGTCTTTTGGCAAAAAAAAAAGGATTAACAGAGGAAAAAGATATCATCGATGCACTTAAAGATGTAACTATGGAATTTAAGCTGGTTGACGGAGATAGCCGTTTATTTCTGAACGGTGAAGATGTGACGGTGCAGATCACTAACAATGCAGTGGTCTCTTTGGCTTCTAAGGTCGCAAACATCACTGCAGTAAGAGAGAAACTTTTGCAGCTTCAACGCCGTATCGCCAGTGAAGGGGGCTTTGTGGTTGAAGGAAGGGATACCGGCACAGCGGTATTTCCTGATGCAGATTGGAAATTCTTTTTGGATGCTTCGATGGATATTAAAGTTAAGAGATATTTCAAGCTGCTGCCTCCGGAAGAAAGAAGCAAATTTGCATCGGAACAGGTGCGTAAAACAATTGCCGATATCGACGAGCGCGATCGGACCAGGAAGATAGGTCCTTTAGCCAGGGCAAAGGATGCTATTATCTATGACAATTCAGAAAGTCCGACTGCTGAGCAGGATGCAATGGTGATGTGGTATTACATAACTAAAAAAGATGAGATGATAGGCAATCTTAATAACTTGCATCAAATCAAAGGCCGGTAACTATTGAAAACTAAAGGTAAATACAGATAACTAAAGGTAACTAAGATGACTATGAAAAACTACAGGGAACAATCATGGTAACCATACCAGAGATCAGAGAAAAATGTAAAAAGGAATACTGGGGTTTTTCTAACCAGTTAGTCCATGAGATAGGATTTTATTTCACCAAACCTTTCATCAATACGCCGATAACTTCTAATCAAGTAACACTATTCTGGTTATTTCTTGGTTTAGTCGGCGCAGTCCTGTTATCTACTGGCGTATACAGATGGATGCTTCTTGGCATTATCGTCTATCACCTAGGGCACTTTTTTGACTGCGTGGACGGAAACTTAGCAAGATACCGCAATAAATCTACTTTGAAAGGCCAATATCTTGAACAGATCTCGCATCATATAACTATAATCTCAGTATTATGCGGCCTTACCATCGGCGCTTTCAAAATGACCGATAATCCTATTTCATTGTACCTGGGCGGAGCGGCTGTAGGTTCTTTTGTCTTTGCCAAGCTTTTCAACCTGAACTTAATCTCTTACAAAGGTGAGCAGCGGGAAAGAGTAGCCGATATCATGAATCAGCTTAATCCCAGAAAGAGAGGTAAATTTACTATTTTTGTCTTTGGATTTGTAAGGATAGAACATCCGCTTAATCTGATGTTTTTCTGCATCCTGCTTAACCAGCCTTTGATAGGGTTAGTATGTTATGCAGTATTGCATACATTGGAGATGGTAAAGAAGTTAGCAACGACTTTGATAAAGCTGCAGAAAGCTGATGATGAGCATTTAGCTGCGCAGAAATAAGTAATTTGTAAGTAATTTTTTTATCTATTTTTCTTTAGATTTTCTTTCTTTAGGGCTCTGTCCTGAATCTCGCTTCGCTCGGGTTAGCATCGACTCACTTTTAGTATTAATAATTGTAGTGCGGTGCCTAACGAAAATCTTTGATTTTCGGAAGGTTCCGGAAAATCGTTGTTTTCCGTTACCCTCCCGTAGGGAGCA
>CAYIZT010000042.1:0-9371 GCA_964368095.1 uncultured Methanosarcinales archaeon | reverse complement strand
ACCACTCATCCTGTTCAATCCTTGTATACACGATAGGCTTGTCTTTCACGATCATAGAATGTTCAAACTGGGTTATTAGGCCGCCGGAAACTTCGACTAACGGAGGATAGGATCTTATCATCCCCAACTGCTGCAATTCCCGCATGCCTAAGGCAGCAGGCCCTTTGCCTAAATGTCTGGTCAGCCACCTGGTAGTAAAAGGAAGGCCTTGCTGTGATTTGACATAATCTAATATTTTTTTTGCGTATGGCGAACGTACTCCTCGTTCACCCTCGACCATGAAAATTGTTGCAGGCCCTTTTTCTTTTATCAAGCCCTGCCCGTCGGTGACGAATGGTTCGATGGCGATCTGCCAGTCTTCTTTCAGCTCAGTTTTATCTTTGTTGTTAAAGCTGGGGATGGAAATCCCGCCATGCACGCGGTATCGTTGGATAGTGTGTCCGGAAAGATTTTTCACGGTGGTGAATCCCAAGGCTTCTGCTTCTGATGATTGCGCTTCTCCTAACTGCCAAAGCGGCGTTCCGGGACGGACTAACTTAATCGCCGCTTTAAGCGCATTCTGAGCGGCTTTGACTAAATCATTGTGCTGGTTAGAAGAACCGACCACGACCGTCATGGCATTGTCTGCGAGATGACCGTCCAGATGCACGCCCATATCTACTTTTATCACCTGTCCTTCTTGAGAGACGGATCGGTCGTCTTCGGTAGGGCAGAAATGTGCAGCCGTATCGTTCACGGCCATCTGCGCCCAGGCGATCTGCCCGCCTAATTCCTTGATACGTTTTTCACAGTGATCCATGACTTCTAAGAAAGATGTTCCAGGCTTAGAAAGTTTTTTTGCTCCTTCATGTTTTACCTGCGAAGTTATTTTTCCAGCTTGCAGAAGAATTTTTTGGATTTCAGGATTCATGCCGGAATTGTTGGAAGAGAATTATATAAATGTTGTTGTGGTTAAGTTAAATCTGTCCACATAATTCCTGTTTCTCTTTTTCTGATAATCCCCACGCAGTTTCTATGGCATTTTGTCGAACTTTTTTAATAAAACCTTCTCCATACGCTTTTCCAACTAAGTACAGATTATGTGCTAGATCGCCACTCTTCCACATTGCCGGATCGTCTGGATTTATAGTCACTTTTACTCCGGCTGCGACAAGCTGGCCTAAGCGTAAATCTCCCGGTCTTTTGATGAATCCACAGGTAAGATTAGAGATAGGATTTGATTCCAGGCGGATTTTATTTTCTATCATGAGCTGGACGAGATCCGGATTTTGGTACAGATGGATGCCATGGCTGATCCCGTCGGCGCGAAGCCAATTGATCGCGATCTCTAGATTAGCCCTTCCCTCTTCCGGAGAAACCATCTCATCTGCATGTACCGTTCTCTTTAAATGGGAGTTGAAAGTCAAGGCGAAAGCTTCACCAAATTCTTCGGGAGGGAATGACGGTTCGTAACAAGCAAGATCAATTCCGACCACTCCGCACTCAGCAAAATTCAAAGCGGCTTTCACTATTTCCTTTGCCGCTTCCGGATCGATCTCCCGGTTAATACAAATAATCGGTTTTACTATCACTCCGGTTTTTTCTCTTCCTTCTGCAAACCCTTCTAAGGAGTGACCGATCACTTCATCAAGAGTTAACACGCTTCCTCTTTTTCCTTGCTCTGCATGATACCATGGTGCAAATCTTGTCTCTGCATATACTATATTTTGAGTCTGTAGATATTGGCAATGAGCTACCGCCATAGTTTTTAGATCGTCAGCGGTCTGCATGGCCATCGTTGATATCTTGAATACATCAACGATATCAAACTTGGAAAATAAGCCATCCCGCAACCCGTAAAGCTGTTCTATCGTTTTGATCTCACGGTCACCTTCTACAAGTGTGCCATCATTATGCTTCTCGGGGAAAAATAATTTTTGTCCTTTTTCTTGATAATAATCCCATAATCTTTCAAACTGAATTGAACCGTCCCAGTGGATGTGGGGGACAATGGCTTTTTTCTGCCGGAGAGAATCTAGATAAGCAGAATCTTCAAAGTGCAATCCTTTTTTAGACATGTAAAATCTGAAATAGGGCGGCGATTTAAACATTTCTATTCCAAAAAACTTAAATAATATCGCTTATTTTTTGTTTCCGCAATCAAACAAGGTTCTGTTTATTGTTATACCTATGGAGTTGATGATTATGCCAGCAAGTAAAGAAGAAATAGTAAATAAAGGGAATAAGGTGAAGGTAGAATACACCGGTACATTTGAAGATGGAACAGTCTTTGATGCATCAGAAAAGCACGGCCAGCCTTTAGAGTTCGAAGCAGGCTCCGGCCAGGTAATAAAAGGATTTGAAGAGGCAGTTTTAGGGATGAAAAATGGAGAGGAAAAAAAGATTGTCATTCCTGCAGCAGAAGCATATGGCGAAATGAAAGCTGAGCTGCGCAAGAAAGTGCCGCGTAAACAGCTTCCACAGGATCAAGAACCTAAAGTAGGCATGATCTTAGCAGTAGGATTGCCCAATGGGCAGCAATTTCCGGCACGCATCGTAGCCGTAACTGCTGACGATGTTACCATCGACTTAAATCATCCTTTGGCCGGAAAGACCCTGCACTTCAAGATCAAAGTCGTAAGCGTCGCTGCTTGATTTTTTTAATTTCTTATTTAAGAAACGCCGCCTCGGCCGTAAGTTAAGCAAAAATCTAGTTGTTGGTTTAGAGAATTATCATTGTTTTATCAGAATGATTTTTGATAATAATTACCTCTTAAGAATCGTAGTTCTTAACTTACCTCTTGGCCATGGCGGCGGCGTTTCTTCTTTCTAATATATGAGTAAAGATTTATAAATAAAGTATTATTCAAGAGCAAAGTAAGTGTTACGGAATTAATCCGTATCAATTTAGGAGGAGTAAAGTAAAATGGAAGGAACAGTAAAATGGTTTGATGGAAAAAAAGGATACGGGTTTATTGTATCAAGCGATGGTCAAGAATTCTTTGTCCATTTCACCGCAGTGCCTAAAGGGTTGCGATTACGTGAAAATGATAAAGTTTCTTTCGATGCAGTTGATACTGAACGAGGGAAACAAGCTCAGAATGTCCAGTTGCTAGAAAAAGGTTCTGCACCAGAACGCAGCAGACCTATGCAAGGGGCATCCGAAGAAACTGAAGAAGAATCTTATTAATTTTCTTCTTTCTTTTTCTTATCTTTATTTTTCTATTAATTTTATCTGATCGATTTTCTTTTAGTTGATAATTGATAAAATTGGTTTTATAATCTATTCACTTAGTTTTATGATTTTAGATTTTATCTTGCCCTGCCAAAGTCGTCTTCAAAGCGGAGGATATCATTCTCATCAAAATTACCGAAAGCGATCTCTAGGACGCGGACAGTTCCGCTTTCAGATGAAAGCCGATGTCTGGTCTCTTTTGGCACCACTATCTTATCTCCTTTTTGAAGGTAGTGTTTAAGGCCGTTTATTTCTGCAATCACTCCTTCGTCCAAGGCGATCCATAATTCTTCTCTGTGTTTATGCGATTGCAAGGAAAGGCGCTGCTGGGGGTTTACTTCAAGAATCTTGACCGTGCTGATCTCATTGGCAGTAAACTGTTCAAAATTTCCCCACGGGCGCTCGGTCAGCGAAATCCTGTTGAGCAGTTCTACGGTACGAAGATAATTTAGGGTCTCTGTTGGAGATTTCACGGCTATGCAATCTACTATTTTGGTGGCCGGAAAGTCATTCCCTTCGGGGTGAATTTTGTCTCCAAAGAACAAGATGCTGCTAAGAGGGAAGCAGTGATGTTGCGCAAAAGTTCTGATCCCCCATTCTTTATTTAGCCCTTTTTGAGTTATGTCTATGGAAGTAGTTCCGCCAATCTTGATATCATATCTGTTCTCATCGAGATTTTTTTTCAAGAAAGCGATCCACTCTCTGCGTTTTGTTCCATCTGGGTCGTAGGAAGCTTTCAATTCCGAAGGGGCATGCCTGCCGATGGCAGAAAGAGTTATCTGTGATTCCCTGTCCTGAAGCTGGTCTTCTTCGGTGGTCAATGATTTTATGTCATGTTGAAATATCAATCTTTTAAAAGCAGTAATGATCTCTTTTTTTTCTTCTGTGGAAAAAGAGAGGTTATACTTGACTTTGGCTTTATCTTTTTCAACTATGGCATAATTAGTTCCGGTAGTGCCAAGAAGATGATGTTTTTCTTTTACTCTAGAAGAGATCATCTTTTGAAGGTCTTCACTTTTGGTGCCGCTGATGAACGCGAATTCAAAACCTTGTCTTATCATCCGTGAAATCTGTTCGGCCATCTCAGAAGAGATGGTTTGGCAGCTGTTGCAGATAGTGTCGTCTACGTCAGCGATGATCACTTTTTTTTCTTTGAAATTGATTTCCGGTCTAAAGAAAGCGTTGGCGTGGTAATATTTTTCTAAAGTATCAGTGGGAAACCACTGTCCTTGGTGGATAAATGCGGCGATCTTACCTTGTGGAGCAAGTTTCTCAAAGCAATCTTTTTCTATAGACGATTTTCCTTCCGGAAGCAATTGCAGGCAGACGGGATCTATAATGAAAGCACCGGCATTTATCAGGTTGGAAGGAGCTTCTTCCCGTCTTGGCTTTTCTACAAAAGTGATTATTTTTTTTCCTTCCAGCCTGGCGACTCCGAAATTTTCTACATCTTCGCGAGGTGTGAGGGCCATGATCAGCGGCACATTAGCGGAAATGAATTCTTGTTCCATGCTAGAAAAATTGAGGTCCATCAGATTGTCTCCCCAGGCCAAGAAGAATGGCTTGGTAAGATTTTTTGAAGCCAACCTGACTGCTCCACCGGTGCCCAGCGGTTCTGATTCCAGCATATAATCTATAGATACGCCTAAAGAACTGCCGTCTCCGAAATATTGCTGGACCTGTTCAGCTTTGTATCCTATGGATATGATGATCTTGCTGATCCCGTGTTTATGCAGATTCTTGATGACATGTTCTATAATAGGCTTACCGTGTATAGGCAGGAGGGGTTTTGGCGCAGTTTCGGTCAGCGGCCTTAACCTGGTCCCTAAGCCGCCGGCGACTATAATGGCTGTATCTATCATTTTATTATGAAGATCGTGCTATGGATTTATATTAATCTTATTAAACAAAATCCCTGAAATAAATGGCCAAAACAGGCAAAATATTTATAAATAAGCGGCGAACTTAACATAGCGGACGGCCATAGGGGCGTGGTTCACCCGTTCCCATTTCGAACACGGAAGTTAAACGCGTCTCCGTACTGGGGCAGTACTGCATTAGCGTGCGGGAATCCCGGTAAGCTGTCCAACTTTATTTTTGGGAACAACAAGCTCATTTTTTTCTTTTTCCTAATTCTTCTTCAAAAGAATCAAATTTACCATTATTTTTTGAAGTAGCATTATGACTTTGGATAATGAGATCAACTTTTCTTATTTTTTGAGGATGCTTGAAACCTATTTTTTGTATTTTTTGTGTCAGTGCGGAAGCGGTAATGTATTCCATAAGCTTTATAAATAAAGTAACGGGCGTTTCCAACAATGACAACTAAAAATCTTACTGTCGAGACGCAGCTGGATCGATTTTCGAATCGGGGCAGATTATTAAATCATACAAATATGGTCGTTAGATTAGATGAAAATACCATTTTCTACGCCTCAAAAGATGAAGGACCTGATTTCGAGCCTTATTCTTCTGTCCTTTGGAATGTCGATACAAAAAACAGTAAAGAAGACTACCTGCTTAGATTGGCAGGATTGTATGAAGAGGTAAGTAAGGGCAATTTTCATGGGCGTCCAAACTGTCGGTCATTTGTCCATCTAACCTACGGAGGACTTGAAGAAGCTCCTGTTTTTGTATCAGAAGAGGAGAGCAAAAATTTTCAAGATAATGTTCCTCTAGAACAGCTTTTGGGAGATGTTCCAGAAATTCTTAGCCATCCTCATTTCAAGGACTTTGTAACCTTAAGTGTTTCTACTCCTTATATGCTGCTTGGCATGTACGATTTTACAGGGTCGTGGAAACCTGAATCTGGATTTTTAGAAGTAGTTTCCCACAACAATCTAGCCGCACCATTGGCAAGATTGATCTCCGAGACAGCGCGAACTAAAGTTTCTCCGGATGAATTGGAAACCGTTCTTGCAAATAATGTATATAATTTCAAAACTTTTTAAAACTCTTAACTTATTTCTTAATTTATTAAGACTCTTAAAAAACTTCTCTTCCACAATACTTTTAAATGATTTTCTTTTGTTTTATCCCATGAGAGTGTCGGTTTTAGCAGGTGGTGATAAAAATTAAGGTTCTGGTGCTTGCTGCAGGCTATGCGACTAGATTATATCCTTTAACAGAGAATACCCCTAAGCCACTATTGAAAGTGGGTGAGAAAACCATCATCAATCATATTCTTTTTAAACTGGAAGAAATCAAAGAGGTTAAGGAAGTATATGTAGTAACCAACGATAAATTTTATTCAACCTTTCTAAAATGGGGCAAGGCTTCTACATTTCCTTTCAAACTTAAGATTTTGAACGATAGTACTCTCAGCAATGAAGACCGCTTAGGCGCAGTAGGAGACATCAATTTCGTGATCGAACAGGAAAAAATAAATGATGATCTGCTGGTCATCGCCGGGGATAATCTATTTGGATTTTCTTTATCCAGATTTGTTGAGTTTTTTCAAAATAAAAACTCTTCCGTAGTGGCGTTTCGCGATCTCAAGGACCGAAATAAAGTCAAAGATAAATATGGCGTAGGCATAGTGCAAGGCAGCAGGATAATTGATTTTGAAGAAAAGCCTGCTGAGCCGAAAAGCAGCCTGGCCAGCACCGCCTGTTATTTGTTTAAAAGAAATGATCTGGCTTACATCAAGAATATGATGAACTTAAAAAAAGTGGACGCTCTCGGCCATCTGATCAAATATTTAGCGGAAAAATCAGAAGCGCATGCCTTTGTCTTTGAAGAACATTGGTTTGATGTAGGCAGTTTTGAATCCTTGGAAGAAGCACGGAAGGTGTATGAGAGATGAATATCACTATATTTGGAGTAGGATACGTAGGATTAACTACCGGAGCATGTTTGGCCAATCTAGGGCATGCGGTCTTGTGCGTAGATGTGGATAAAGCGAGGATAGCTTCTTTGCAGGAAGGGAAGGTTCCTTTTTACGAACCGGGACTGCAGGATCTTATCAATCATAATACTAAGAAAGGAAAATTGCGTTTCAGCACCTCTGCAGAAGAAGGAGTGAAATTTGGAGAGGCAATTTTCAACTGCGTAGGCACGCCCAGCAATGATGACGGCTCCGCCAATCTGGAATATGTATTCTCGGTCGCCAGGACGATAGGCGAACATATGGACGATTACAAAGTGATAATCAATAAAAGCACGGTGCCGCCAGGAACGGCGCGTAAAATGGCGGAAATTATCTCTAATAACAACAAAAAAAGAATAGCTTTTGATGTAGTCTCTAATCCTGAATTTTTAAGGGAAGGGAATGCCATCAGGGCGTTCAATTATCCGGATAAGATTGTAGTGGGGACAGATTCAGAAAAAGCGCTTACCATAATGAGGAAAATATACTCAGGCCGGATGAGGACCTATCTGCCCATCGTTGAGACCGATTGGGAAACGGCTGAACTGATCAAGTATGCGAACAATTCTTTCTTAGCAACAAAAATCTCTTTCATCAATGAGATCGCTAACATCTGTGATCGTACCGGAGCAGATGTGAAAATTATTTCCATGGCTTTGGGTCTAGATTACCGGATCTCTCCTAGATTTCTTAATCCTGGCGTAGGTTATGGCGGAAGCTGTTTCCCAAAAGATGTTAAGGCTTTGATAAAAAATGCTCATGAGAAAGGGTATCAAGCGAAACTGTTAGAAGAAGTTGATGCATTGAATGAACGGCAGAAGAACATCATCGTCAAAAAAATACAGGAACGATTCAATCAGGATCTGAAAGGAAAAACGTTCAGTATCTTAGGTCTTTCATTTAAACCAAAAACAAATGATATGCGGGAAGCCCCTTCCATCACTATCATTAAAGAATTGCTGTCGCATGGAGCGATGCTTAAAGTGTTTGATCCCTGCGCGATGGAAGATACAAAGAAATTGTTTAATGATAAAATAACTTATTGTTCTTCGGCTGAGGATACCGCTGTCGGAAGCAGTGCGTTAGTTTTAGTGACGGAATGGGATGAATTTAGAAGTATTGATTTCAGCGAGCTGGGAAAACTGATGAAAGAGAAGGTTATTTTTGATGGGCGAAATATCTATGAGCCGGAATTAGTAAGGGATGAGGGATTTGAATATATTGGTATGGGGCGCAGGTAAAGACAGGTGTCGGGATCATGAAAATACTAGTGACTGGCGGGGCGGGGTACATAGGTTCGCATGTAGTGCATTTTCTGGTCGAAAAAGGCCATGCTCCAGTAGTGTTGGATAAGATTTCTCACGCCAACGCCATCTTTTCTAAAATTAAAGATAAAATTGAACTTATCAACGGCGATATATCCGATAAAAAATTGCTTGATGTCATCTTTACGAAATATCATTTTGATGCAGTGATGCATTTTGCCGGCTTGATCGAAGCAGGGTCTTCCATGAAAGAGCCTTCCGATTTCTTCCATAATAATGTGGTGAATGGGGTAAATATTTTGGACATGATGGTGAAGCACGGAGTCAAAAATATAATCTTCTCTTCTTCAGCGGCAGTTTATCAGGCTAAACATGGTCTTTTGTCGGAATCAGATACGCTTGCCCCTGAGAACTTTTATGGGGAAACTAAATTAAAATTTGAACGGCTTTTAAGCTGGTATAACCGCATCCATGGAATTAAATGCGTTTCTCTTCGCTATTTCAACGCTGGCGGCGCAGGATATGAATTAGGTGAAACGCACCATCCGGAAACACATCTTATCCCATTAGTTTTACAGACAGCTCTTGGCGATAGAGATCATATCAAAGTATTCGGCTCAAATTATCCTACTCATGATGGTACTTGTGTTCGAGATTACATACATGTGCTTGACCTTGCTAAAGTCCATCTTCTGGCCTTAGAAAATATCAAAGATACCCCTCAAGTTTATAACGTCGGCACCGGAAAAGGACATTCTGTCCGCGAGATAATAAAAATTGCCGAAGAAGTTACTGGAAAAAATATTCCGGTAGTAGATGCTGTGCCAAGAGAAGGGGATCCTGCTTTTCTGGTCGCTGATTCTACCAAGATCCAAAAAGCCTGGGGTTGGAAAGCAGAATATGATATTAAAGATATCATCAAGAGCGCCTGGGAATTTCATAAGAAGAATTGACTTTTGACAGAGTAATTTTAATTACCAGAACATAAAGCTTTTAAAGTAGATATCTGAAAACAATAATCATG
>CAYIZT010000041.1:0-9661 GCA_964368095.1 uncultured Methanosarcinales archaeon | reverse complement strand
GCAAAGATAAAATTAGGGTTGCAGAAAGATCTTCGCCTAGGTAATCTGGACGCAAAACGCGATTGGGGATTTGCTCCTGAATACGTAAATGCCATGTGGCTTATGATGCAGCGCAAAAATCCGGAAGATTTTGTTGTCGCTACAGGGGAGACTCATTCTGTGCGCGAATTTGTAGAAGAAGCCTTTGCAGTAGCAGGGTTAGACTGGAAAAAGTATGTTGTCACTGATAAAAAACTTAAAAGGCCGTTAGACGTACACCAATTATGCGGCAATCCTTCCAAAGCGCAAAAAATATTGAGATGGAAACCATCGGTAACTTTCAAACAGCTGGTCAGGATCATGGTTGAAGAAGACCTAAAACGCTGGCAGATGTATAAAGAAGGAACGATAGTTCCCTGGGACGCGCCAAATTATTCCCACGAGATGGACATCATCTCCAGAAATGTGGTAAGGGATGCACACAAAGAAGCTACGGCAGCCAGAAGACTGGAAGGATGGAAAAGATTACTAAGAAAATAATGCTGTTTTGTCTCCATGGATACTAAAGAATACGAAACTTCTTTTAAGGTAGAAGAGAGCTATTGGTGGTTCGTCGGGCAGAACCAGCTAGTGAAAAAGTTTCTAAAACAATTTTATGCTGACCTAAAAAACAACTCATTTCTTGACGTCGGCTGCGGCACTGGCATAACTTTGAAAATCTTATCAGAATATGGAACAGCGCAAGGGATAGATGTTGCTGACCAAGCTGTGCATTTCTGCCGCAAACGAGGCTTTAAGATCAAGAAATCCGATGTGATGGATATCAAATTTGCTGATGAATGTTTTGATGCAGTGACTTCTCTGGGAGTATTTTATCACCAAGGCGTGACCGACGACCTTAATGGGTTAAAAGAGATATACAGAGTGCTAAAACCAGGCGGAAGGATATTATTTTTAGACTGCGCCATGCCTTCCCTGTACGGGAAACATGATCTGGCCTTTCATGGAATACGCAGATACGCCAAGAAAGAACTGTGTGAAAAGCTGGAGAAAGCTGGATTTATAGTAGAGAGAATAACCTACTACAATACTTTATTATTCCCGTTAGTATATCTGAAACGAAAACTAGAAAAATTAAGTCCTGCACCGCCTAAATCAGAAGTGAGCGATAAGATTAATCCTATTCTGAATAAGATCTTGACCAAGATTTATTGTGCTGAACTCTCCTTGTTGAGATACGTGGATTTTCCGGTTGGGGTTAATGTGTTGGCGGTAGGAAGGAAGAAGTAAGTATGAATTTAAACCTGGCTTTTGAACGAGGAATATATTTCTTTTAATTTTTTATTCATAGGATCGAATACCGCATCAATAAGAGAAGAATCTAAATCTATACCGGCATCTTTTATATTCGACATCAAATTTGATTTATAATCGGGTATACTCCCCTTGAATAAGTGCCCGTGGTAGAAATAATATCCGGTACTTTTTACCTTCCATTTTTTTTTCTTGACCGGAACCATTTCCTTATTTATACTAAGTGGAGAAAAGTGGATTAATATTTTTTCTTTTTCAAATACCGCGTATTTTTCAAGTGTGTAATGACCAATTATGTAATCGTCTCCTAAATCAACCTTCATATTTACAAGCCGTCCTTCGTACAGCGACTGTTGCCCGCTTTCTGAAACAGTGACTGAATTTACCAAGTCCGGAATATCATTATAACGGGGCCTTTCAAGAAGCCTTCCTTTTTTTATGTGGACTAATGCTTTTGTTTCTGCTGCTTTTGTGCTTTCTCTTTGCTCTTCAGTAATCAGCATTTCATATAGATCTGGCCTGGTTCGCAGGAGAATTTGGCGTAACTCCCTAGCTTCTGTTGAAGCAGAATCCCTGTATCCCCTAGCTCTATCGCTTAAGATAGCAGCTAACCTTTCTAATTCATTTTTATCCATGGTGTCTCTAAACACCTAAGAACCAGCCCTTATCTTTAATAATGGTGCTTATTTAAAAATCCTTTCCCACCATCTCTCAAAAACTCCGGAATCCCTAATCAACTCCTTCACATAATTGTCTAAATCATCTTCGATCTGATCGATCCATCTGTATTTAGAATGTGTCTCGTCCATGAACACCGTAAAATCGTCATTGAGCGGCTCCACTAAATATACAACTACTACCGCATGTGTTCCGGTTTTAACTCCAAAATTGGCTTTATCAGAATGATATTCGTATGCTCCTAATTTTCGGATGATTTTAACGCCCGAGCCTATTTCCCGTTTCGCCAGACGCTGCAGCGCTTCAGGCAAGGTTTCGTGCTTAAAAATTCTTCCGCCCTGCACCCACCACTGGTCTTTAGCCGGCTCTTGCGTCCTATAAGTAAGCAGCACTTTGCCTTGGTGATATAGAACAAAATCTATGCAGGGAATGGGCATGTGTTCAAGGATCTGAGAATATAATTCCTTGGGAATGAGAGAGGCCATATTCTTAAAATTCAAGGAATATTTTTAAAGTTTCCGGCCTAAAAAAAGGTAATGGTCAGTACAGCAATCATTCTCGCCGGAGGCTTTGGAACAAGACTACGGCCGCTTACCGATACCATACCTAAACCGCTTCTACCTGTTCAGGGAAAACCGACCTTGCTACATATCATTGAAAATCTACGAGAACATGACATAAAAAATATTATTCTTTCCGTAGGATACAAAGCAGCACTTATCGAAAATTACTTTGGAGACGGAAAAAAATGGGGAGTGACTATTTCATACTCTAGAGAATCAGAACCTTTAGGTACGGGAGGCGCAGTAAAAAAAGCAGCGGTTGGGATTAAAGGACCGTTTGTATTGGTATGGGGAGACGGCCTTATGGATGTCGACTTTACCAAAATGAAAGAACAGTTCAAGAGAGATAATGCTGATTTGATCATGGCTTTAACTGAAAGAGAAGATGTCGAAAATTTTGGTGTGGTAACCTTAAAGGGAAAAGTAATAACCTCATTTATCAATAAACCAAAAAGAGAAGAAGCTCCGACTAATCTAGTTGATATTGGAGCATACATTATTAATCCTGCCTGCCTGCGTTTGCTTCCCGAAGGGAAATCTTCCATAGAAAAAGATTGCTTTGAAAAAATCGTTAAAAATGGCAACGTAACTTGTTTTATTCATCTAGGACAATGGTTCCCTACCGATACGCCGGAAAAATATAAGTTGGCTTGTGACACATTTATGGCGACTAAATGACTTATATTCAGTAACATTTATAACTTAAGGTAAGAAAAATAAAATATGAAAAATTTTTACGTTGAGAGAACCAATTACATTAAACATGGTATCGTGTTAAATCGAAAAGCTGTTGAGGACTCAGAAATTATAACCGGAGATGGATTATGCGCCGTAGATCCCAACGAAAAACCGGATATTCGCAGATTTCATAAAAAATGGTATTTAGAACATATTATCAATCCCATGATTCGAAGAGGCGAACTTAACGACGGCACTAAAACGCCATTTGACGATCGAAAGTTGCGATATGATGGAAGCTGGCTTGCAGAGAAGATAGATTTTCTGCAGGGACAAAATACTAAAAACCTTAACATATATTTTGGCATAACCCATTACAAAGCATTTTTAGCCGATGTAAACCGCAGTGATGAAGACAACTTAAAACTTCAAGAAAGAGGAATGCAAGAATTTGGAGACCGGTACGCGTTCTTCTCTAGAGCACCAGGGATTGCAGTTCTTCCCATCAATCAAGATGGAACAATCTTCATCGGTGAAAGAGCTAACGCAGAATACGGCGGATTCCTTAATGCTGTCGCTGGACATTTAACCTACAAGAATGATGTGAAACAGATAGATATACCAGCAGAAGCCCTTCGCGAACTGAAAGAAGAATTCGGCATCCAACATGATGAAGTCTCAAACCTACGTTTCGTCGGCCTTTACTCGCATCCTATCAATGGAGATTTGGACTTTACATTCCTTGCTGACGTAGCCAAGCCTGAGCAATATTTTGCTTCCGGTGAATGGAAAAAATCGGTTAAAGAACGGGAACACAAAGATCTGGTAAGGTTAGCAACTATGGATGAAATCCAGGAATTGTTAGATACCGGAAAAGTTCCCGGTTCAGACCGAACACTTCCAGTGATGTACTCTACTAGAGGAGCTTTAATGTGCGTGTACGCAAACGAGATTAGAAATTAATTTTTTACGTTTTATTTAATTTTTAATTCTAATTGTTTAGACATTCTAATTTTTTCAGAATCTTCAGAGTAACTTTTTCAGCTTCACTTCTTCCTCAACTAGCTCCAGATCATGCTCTACCATCAGCTTGACTAACTCTTTAAACTTCACTTTGGGATCAAAGCCGAACTTCTCACGTGCCTTTAAATTGCTTCCCAGCAAAGGAGAGGTAGTTGACGGCCTGGCAAATCTTGGATCAAACTCCACATAATCGTCTGCTTTCAATCCTACGACTGCAAATGCCTCATCAAGCCATTCCCTTACAGAATGTAATTCGCCGGTGCAGATGATGAAATCATCTGGCTTGTCCAGCTGCATCAATCTCCATGCTGCTTCCATGTATTCAGGCGCATAGCCAAAATCAACTTTCAAGTCTAGATTACCCAGAAACAATTTATCCTGCAATCCTAACTTAATGCGCGCAGCGGCCATGGTAATCTTCCGTGTAACATATTCCTCAGTTCTGCGCGGGGATTCGTGGTTATAAAAAATCCCGGTTGAAACGTGCATGCCGAATACATCTCTATAATAACGACAAAGCAAAAACGCAAATGCTTTGGCGCATGCATAGGGACTCTGCGGACGAAGATGCGTCTCCTCGGTCTGAGGATTGTCAGCCTTGCCGAACATATTAGACGAAACTGGCTGGAAATATTTGATTTTTGGATCAACTTGCTTGATAATCTCCAAAATGCGACCAACTGCCGCGCCAGTAATATCACAGCTGTATCCAACACCATCATAACTCCAGCTGACATGATCTTGATCTGCTTCGTTGTATACTTCATCAGGACGGACTTTGCTTATCACCCTATATAACGAAGTAGGATCAGCTAAATCGCCGCGATGTAAGGTAATTTTATCCATCAGATGATTGATATTTTTAGTATTGCCGGTAGCGGAACGCCTTACGAACACATGCACATCATAACCTTTAGATAAAAGCAATTCCGTTAAATAACTCCCATCCATCCCCGTTGCGCCGAGTACCAGCGCTTTCTTCTGATCGACCACCCTAAACTCAGGCAGTGGAACGATAAATTTTCCTCCCTGCTTTCTCCATTCCTCTTCCCGTGCATAAAACTCTTTGAAGAACGCATAGGGTAAGACTAAGAAATAATCCGGCTTCCTCTTCCGCACTTCTTCCTCGGAATAGATGGGGATCATACTTCCTACGGTATATTTTCCCCATTTGAATGAACTCCGTTCCGAAGCGCCTTCAATAAGCTCCGGTCCCAAACCATAATACTGCAGGATCACATTGCCTTTAGTTGAAGCCCCATAAACCCAAACTTTCTTCCCTCGAGCAGTTTCCTGTTTGATAAAATCAACGCATCTCTTCTTATTATTTTCTAAGCGCTTGAAAAAATCAAGATATACTTGCTTGTTCTCAAAATCTTTTTCTGAATCACGAACTTTCTGAACCCGCTCTGCCGCTCCATCAGCTGGCTGCGTATGACTGCCGATCTTTCTGGCATACACTCTATAACTGCCGCCATTCACATCATTTATTTCCACATCGATTATCTCTAATCCATTCTTATTGAACAAAAATTCCAGCGACTTAAACGAATAATACTCTAGATGCTCGTGGCAGATATTACCCACATCATTACTATCTAACATGTTTTTCAAGCACATCAGCTGGGCGATAAATATTCCGTCATCGGTCAAAGCATTAGCCGCATCAGCCACAAATTGATTGGGATCTTCCATGTCATAAAACATGCCGATAGCAGTAACGACTTTAGCTTTCCTGCCTACTGCTTTCATGTAACTGTCCAGAACCCAGAAATCATGGATTAAATGAGAAATACCTTTACTTCCTTCTTCTTTCAGATTATCAGCCGGTTCTACTCCTACCGTCACCAGGCCAGGAACTTGATACGATCTCAGCAAGGTCCCGTCATTGGAACCGATATCGAGCACTACATCACCTGCTTTAAGAGCAAACGTCTTTTCCGCTTTCTCAGTGATCTCCCGCAGCGCTTTCTTCATGGTGTCGGTGATGCCTGACTTGTACCAATAGAATCTTGCATACAGCAATTCCTGCGGAGCGGTATGTTTTAGCTGCACTAAGCTGCAATTTTCACACATGATCATCTCTAAAGGTGCTTTCCCGCATTTAGGCAGATCTTCCTTGTCGATGAAATTATTGATATACTGCTCGCCAAGGGAAAACAGCGGCACTAATTTGCCAGAATAACACACTCTGCAAGTAGTTCTGGTAGTGTAAGTAAGCGGAATATCAGCCATAATTAGAACGGTACAAAACCCCTTTAAAAAGATTGTTAAAGAACAGTCTAAATATGTATTTTCATAAACTATCACTGCTTAGAAATAGAACATTCATGTTTTTAGTTTTTGTTATTAAGCCTTAATTTCTTTTTGATTAATTTCTTAAAATTAAAAGTATAATATCCTATATAATTAAAAATTCGATAATCTCTGGTTTTGAGAGCAACTAAGAACTCAAAGGGCAATGGTGGAATGAGGTGAAATGTCTTATAAATCCTAGATTTGATAAAGAACTTTACCATCCACTTAGGGTATAGTTGGAGACCTTTCATGATGAATTGAAAATTCTTGATGGATCTTACTGCTTTTTTGTCTTTTACTGATCCACCAGTAATGTATGTATTTTCTTTTCCTTCCACTGCTTCTTTTCGCTGTTCTTCAGTTGCATTGGTCTTATCAAGTACAGAGGTCTCAGGAAAATATTGTAGCCAATAACAAGTTATCCTAGTTGGACGATACTGATTATATAAAGAGAGCGCGTATTGCAAATCTTGGTCAGTTTCGCCAAACCCAAACATATGATCTACAAAAAAATTCAATTTGTGTTTGCTGCAAGCTTTTAATGCCCGAATGATATCATCAGTAGTCTCCGTTCTTGACATCATCTTTCTCTTTACTTCTTGATTAAAAGTCTGAATTCCCATTTCTAATTTGTAACAGCCGCTCCATTTAAGCATCTGTGCAATCTCTTCATCGACATGCAGAGGATGGGATATCGCCCGGTAAGGAACACCAATCTCCTTTTTGTACAAAGGAACAAATTCTCTCAACCACTTCTTATCATAAGTGAAGATATCATCTTCAAAGCTGACATATTTAAATTTGTATTTTTGCTTAGCTAATTTTAATTCTCCAATAACATGCTCCGGGCTTCTTCTTCTTACATACCTGCTAGCGTCTTTAACGTATATCTTTCTCAAAAGATTATGACAACAAAAACTACAAGAAAACAAGCATCCCCGAGCGGTCGCAATCATGTAATGCTTGAAAGGGACATGATCTGCAAATAGATCTTTATTTGGATAAGGTAAAGAATCTAAATCCTGCCTTAATGGTCGTACTGGGTTACTAATGATCTCCCCATCTTTTTTTGACCATACATTAGGTATACAATCATCTGGTTCCTTCTTTTCTAACGAACTAAGTAGTTCCACGATAGCATCGTCTGATTCGCCTACCACCACATAATCCACACAATCTTCTTCGATAGTTTTCTGCGGGACAGAAGTAGGATGAATACCTCCAAAGATTACTGGAATATTTTTTATATTTTTTATTTTTCTGGCAATATCCAATGCCCATTGATTGCAGTCTGAAAACACGGAGAAGAGGACAATATCTGGATTTGTGTTAACGATATCTTCAGCTATGGTCTTATACTTGAACATCTTAGCAAGAGATTTGATCTCAAGGTAGTACTTGTCATCAAAAAGAGCGGGATCAAAAACAAGAGTAGTTTTGTGGCCGTTTTTTTCTAAAACACCTGATAGGCTTTCTATGCCTAAATTTTCAGCTCCCATATACACAAATGTGACTCTCATTTTTTGTAACCTGGTTGGGACACTTATAAAGATTGTGGTGAATCAACAGAAATGCCTTAGATTCGCCTACCCAATCGCAGCAAAGCTGCGGGGTATGCGGCGAATCTATCACTTCGTGACCAGCATTTCTGAGATTACAATTTGGTGTCGTTGCAGAGCAACGGGGTATTAGACCCAAATTGTAATAAATAGCGTAAATTGACCTCTCCTGCAGCTTGCTGCGGTGGATTATCTAGTTAAAAACGCAAATCATTACAGAAAATTTTAAATAGGTTATAACAAGAAAATTAATGCTATGGATGAAACTATAAGCCCAAAAAATAAAAGAGAACAAAGGGAGGTTCTGATTATAATGCTGCGCTACCTCTTGGATAACCAGGATAGTGGTAGTAAGGACAGCGATGATAATAAGAGTATAGCTGAAACAGAAATTGAAGAGAAGGAAATTAAGTTAGAAAAAAAAGAGAGTGAAGACCTTACTATCAAATATTTTTTTGATAAAGAATCAGAACAAATTGGATACCGCGCCCAAATCGATCTTTATCAAAGAAGAGTATACGACGAGCTGCATGCATTTTTAGATACTGATGACTGTATAGTTGCCGAAGCCGAAAATCAGGAAGAGGTAGAGTATACGGCTGAAGAAGCGAAAAAAACGCTGGAAGAAGTTCAATATTCTTCTATCCTAGGAATAAATTTAGTTGACAATTACGAAGAATATAGAAGACTGGATCAATGGATCATGTTTAATCCTGCTATTTTTGCCCTATTTCAATTCATATATAATCTAAACAAAGACGTAGATTATCGACCACCTGCATAGAAAATAATATAAACCACAGCATTTCATAAAATCTAAATGGCCGCCTCAATAAAAAAAAAGTATAAAGTAATATATAATCGGTCCAGTTGTATTGAGATTCTTTCGTGTGTCGCTGTTTACCCACAGAGATGGAAAGCAGATTTAGATGCAAAAGCAAGTTTAGTAGGCGGAGCGAGAGATACAAAAGACCCGGATCTCTGGACCCTTGAGTTCTCGGAAGAAGAACTAGAAAAATTCAAGTTATCCGCAGAAGTCTGTCCAGCGAGGGTTATAAGTATAATTGATATGGAAACAGGAGAAAAGCTAGTATAAACCATGTCTGTCAGAAGATTAAAAGTTGAATACGATAAGAACCGTTGCATTGGAAATGGAAATTGTGCTGCGACAGCACCAGACTATTTCACTTTAAGCTCTGAAGGGAGGGCCATATTACAAAATAGTATCAAAAATGAAACAGATCCATGTATTCTTGAAACTGAATGTGATGAAAATACTGCACAGAGGATTATATTAGCAGGAAAAAATTGTCCAGTAAACGCGATAAAAATTGTAGATGTGATAAGTAATAAAGAAATTGTTGGTTTTGAGGTTAAAGAGGATGAGGCAAAATTAGTCTTCGCTGAATACGACGATTTAAAAGAGTTTGTTCTTGACAATAAGGGGTATTTCTTAATAAGGATAGATGTTGAAAAAGGGAACATCGAGGTTGCTTTCTGCAACGACAAGAACAAGATTAAATTAAAAGTAATCGGCAAGAAACCTATTGATATTTATCATACCGACCT